>JAJXUY010000184.1 GCA_021782525.1 Acidobacteriota bacterium
CGCGCGCGTTCCCGAACTACGCGGCCGGCAGTTGGGGGCCGCCGGAGGCCGACGAGCTGCTGGCGCGCGACGGCCGCGCCTGGAGCAACGAGCCGTGAGCCGGGTGGTGCGCCTCTGCCCGGACGCCGGCGAGCTGGCGCGGGCGGCCGCGGCCGAGTTCGTGCGCCGGGCCGCGGTCGCGGTTGCGGCCGATGGTCGCTTCACCGTCGCGCTCTCGGGCGGTCACACGCCGCTGCGCCTGTTCGCGGAGCTCGCCGGCGCGCCGCCCGGCGCCGTCGCCTGGGAGGCGGTGCACGTGTTCTGGGCCGACGAGCGCACGGTGCCGCCGGAGAACCCCGAGAGCAACTTCGGCGCCGCCAGCCGCGCCCTGCTGCAACGCGTTCCGATCCCGGAGGCGAACGTGCACCGGATGCGCGGCGAGGACCCCGACCCGGCTCGCGCCGCGGCCGACTACGAGGTGCTGCTCCGCCGCGTCCTCGCCGTGCCCGCCGCCGCCGTCCCGCGCCTCGACCTCATCGTGCTGGGGATGGGAGCGGACGGGCACACCGCCTCGCTGTTCCCCGGCTCCGACGCGCTCACCGAGCGCTCGCGCCTGGTGGCGTCGCCGTGGGTCGGCAAGCTCGCGGCACGCCGCCTGACGTTGACGCTGCCGGTGCTCGACGCGGCCGCCTGCGTGATCTTCCTCGTGACCGGCGCGGACAAGGCCGAGACGCTGGTCCGCGTGCTCGAGGGCCCCGCCGGGCCGGAGCCACTGCCGGCCCAACGGGTGCGCCCGTGCGGCGAGTTGCTCTGGCTGGTCGACGCCGATGCGGCGCGGTTGCTGCCGCCGGCACCGGCATCCCCGGCGTGAGCGCTGCGGCCTAGGTTCGCCGCCGCCTCACGGCCCGAGCCGAGCGGCGCCCCCGTGCCGGCGCCTGCAACTTGATGGTGAAGGTTGTCGGTCGCGGCGGGCGAGCGAGTCACTGGGCGTTGCGCGAACCGCCGGCGTCACCCGTGCCCTGGCGCTGGGCGTCGGGGCGAGCGGCCGCCGGCGTCGTCGGCGCCGGCTCGTCACCCTTGAGCGCTTCGCGGAAATCATGGATCGCGGAGCCCAGGCTGCGGCCGATCTCCGGGACTCGCTTCGGCCCGAACACCACCAGAGCGATCGCCAGCACGATGAGCCAGTGGAGCGGGGAAAACGCACCGTCAAACATAGGCACCCCCGAGCGAAGCTTGACAGACCTTTCGATACCCTGTCAAGCACACGCGACGCAGGCTCAGTTTTCCTGGGAGCTCCCCCGGGCCGGGGCTCGTTCGTCGCGACCGGACCAGCCGTGGCGCACCGGTCGATACGCCGAGGGTGCAACGGACCCAGAGATCGCCCCTCGCTCCCCCTGGTCTACCATGCATCGGGCCGGCTCGCGCAGGCGGACCGGGGGCGGGAGGACGAGCGTGACGGCATGCGGACGATGGGCGGCGGCCGGCGTGTGCGCCGTGGCCGGATGGGCCGCCTCGGCGTCGGGTGCTGCCTCACCGGCGGCGACGCCGGCGGACGCGGCCGGCCTCCCGGCGGAGCTCGCGGGGGCGATCCCCGGCGTGATGGCGAAGGGCGGCGTGCCGGGGCTGGCGGTGGCGGTCGTGCGCGGCGGCGTGCTGGTCGGGACCGGCGGGTTCGGTGTCGTCCGGGCGGGCGGGACGGCCGAGGTGACCGCCGGCACGGTGTTCGCGGCGACCTCGCTCGGACGGCCGGTCTTCGCGTACGCGGTGCTGCGGCTCGCGGCGCGGGGTGGGCTCGACCTCGACCGCTCGTTGTCCGACTACGCGGGCAACGACGGCGTCCTCGATGAGCGGATCCGCCGGGTCACGGCCCGCCGGGTGCTCTCGGAGACCACCGGCTTCCCCGACCGGCGGCGGGGCGGCGAGCTGACGATCGACGCCGAGCCCGGCGAGCGGTTCTCCCCTTCGGCGGAGGGCTACCTCTACCTGCAGAAGGCGGTCGAGGCCGTGACCGGGCTGCCGCTCGACGAGTTCGTCCGCCGCGAGGTGTTCGGGCCGCTCGGCATGGCGGCCTCGAGCTACGTCTGGCGCCCGGAGTTCTCGACCGGGGCGGTCGGCCACGATTACCTGCAGCAGCCGGTCGCCACGCGGTCGCCCGCCAACGCCGACGCGGCGGAGAGCTTGTACACGACGGCGTCCGACTACGGGCGGTTCCTCGCCCTGATGCTGCACCCGACGGCGCTCGACGCGGCGACGGTCGCACGGATGTTCAAGCGGGAGGTCGAGGTGGAGCCCGGCCTCGCCTGGGGGCTGGGGTGGGGTCTCGAGCCGGGCGGGAGCCGGTCGCTCTTCTGGGACTGGGGGAACGGCCGCGACAGCGGGGCGTTCGCGGCCGGCCGGCGCGACACCGCCGACGGCATCGTGGTCCTCACCAACAGCGAGAACGGGCTGTCGGTCGCCGAGCCGATCGTCGCCGCCGTGGTGGGCGATGCGCACCCCGTCTTCGCCTGGCTGGGCGTCGACCGCTACGACTCGCCGGCGCGCACGATCCGCGAGCGCCTAGTGCGGGCGGGCGCGGCCAACGGGGAGCAGGGCGTCTACCGGACGCTGAAGGAGCTCGAGCGCACCTACCCGGCGGCCGCGTTCGGCGAGTCGCTGCTCAACACGATCGGGTACGACCTGCTGGCGCAGAAGCGACCGGGCGCGGCGGCGCTCGTGCTCGAGCGCAACGTGAAGCTCCACCCGAAATCGTGGAACGCGTACGACAGCCTCGCCGAGGCGTACGCGGCCGACGGCGACGTGCGTTCGGCGATCCACACCTACCGCAAGTCGCTGGCGCTCAACCCGGACAACGGCAACGCGAGGGCCGCCCTGGGGGTCCTCGAGGAGGCGAAGCCGCGGCCTCGCCGGTGACGCCGGCGCCGGGCGCAGACCCTACCGCCAGCTGCCGTACATCGGGTTCGGGAGGACGAAGAACTCGCGGCCGAACCCCGCGAACGAGCTGTCCTGCTGCCCGGCCATCGCCTGGCTGAGGTGGGGGAAGTCGAGGATGTTGTCGCCGAGGAACGCAACGATCGCCAGCGGCGGCAGCCCCGCCGGCGTCGTCCCGTCCGCCACCGCGGCGAAGCGCGGGTTCTTGTCGCCGCTGGAGCCGGCCGGCTGGCAGAGCATCACGTCGAACGGGAGCCCGTCGGCGCGGAAGTTCGCCTCCGTGTCCGGACACGCGCTCTCGGCGCGGTTGGTCACGATCGCGATCGTCCCGCCGAGCGCGTGCACGCGGGCGAGGAACGCCGCCGCCCCCGGCAGCGGCTGCGCCGCCCGCCGCTGCGTCCAGCGGCGCCAGCTCGCCGGCGTGAACGGCCGTCCCGCCTCGGCGCGCTCGACCTCGTACGGCGAGTTGTCGAGCACCGTCTCGTCGGCGTCGAGCACGACGGCCCACGTGCCGGCGGGGCGTACGGCGGCCTCGCGCTCGACGCGCTCGGTCGCCTGGCGGTAGACCTGCAGGTAGATCGCGCGGTGCTCGGCCGAGTCGCGCACCCAGCGGATCGCCTCGGGGAGGCGGGCCGCTGCTGGGGCGGGGGACGGCCGCAGCATGACGGCGGCGGCCGGCGGCGGCGCCGCCTGCGGCGGAGCAACCGGTGCCGGCGCGGGCGTCACGCTGTGGCACGCCGCCGCGAGGGCGGCCGCGAGGACGAGCGAGGTGTGGCGAGTCATCTGAACCTCCCCTCGATATTCTCCGTCATCTCGCGGACCTCAACCGCACCGCCGGGCCGCGTCCCCTCGCGGAGGTACGCACCCCCCAGCCGAGTGAGGCGAAGCCGTGGTTGCGGTTGATCGCTTTGCTGCCGCACGAGCCGAGAGACCTGCCCCGCCCGCCACCGATGACAAGGTCGAACTCCGTCCCGGTCGTGCGCGCCGGCGCCCGCGAGGCGATGAAGCGGGCCGTGTCGGCCATCGAGCAGCACTCACGACACCAGGACGCTCGGCCCAACAGCTCGGGGTGCGACTCGCACACCGCCTCGAACGACGCCCGGCGTCGCCAGCCCCGGCGCAACGAGCGGTCGCATCGGGCCTCGCGACGTTCGTCCTGCTCGCCAGCCCGCCTTCATCAGCGCCTCCGCAGCGCCTGGACGAGCCCAAGACGCGGTGGACGGACGATCCGGCGGGCACGACACCCGCTGCACCCCCGGTGCTGCGGGACGTCGCGTCTCGCGGGTGGCCTTGACGTTTCAGACGTTGCACACCGTGGGAGACCGCCGGCCCAACTCGTTGGGAGGATTGGAGCCAACGCGCGGGATTGAACCGCGGACCTGCTGATTACGAATCAGCTGCTCTACCAGCTGAGCTACGTTGGCCCCAGCCGGCGAAAGGTAGCACAGGGGCGGGCGGCCGCCAAGAGGGAAGGCTCCGGAGAGAACGAAGACGTGGTCCGTGGTCAGTGGTCCGTGGTCAGAGAACAACGCGGGCCTATCGTTGGCGCCGGGTACGTCGTCCGGACACCCCGCTCGGTCGGGGCGCGGCGCTCGGGCAGGCGGGCGGGAGCGTACGATGCGCGCCTGTGGGTGAGCCATCGCGCCTCCGACTCGGCCTCGCGTACGGCGCGATCTGCGTCATCTGGGGGAGCACCTACCTCGCGATCAAGGTCGGCCTCGAGAGCTTCTCGCCGCTGTTCTACGCCGGGGTGCGGTACACGCTGGCGACGGCGC
>JAJXUY010000185.1 GCA_021782525.1 Acidobacteriota bacterium
GATGTTGAGCAGCAGCCGGTTGGCCTGCTCGAGCTGCCGCGTCCGGTCGCGCACCTGGGCATCGAGCCCGGCGGCGAGCCGCGCCTGCTCCGCGCGGTTGGCCTCGAGCCGCTCCGCCATGCGGTTGGCGCGGCGCGCGAGGCCCTGCACTTCCTCGGACCCGACGACGGCCTGGCGGGTCGCCAGCTCGCCACGCCCGATCGCGTCGACCGTTTCGCCGAACTCGAGGAGCGAGCGCACGACGCCGCCCGTCACCCACCACGCCAGCAGCGCGGACAACGCCACCAGACCGATGACGAGCAGCAGACCGGTCAGCCGGAGTCTCGCGAACGCCTCCTCGATCGGGGTTCGGTCCGCGGCGACCCAGACCCCTCCCAACTCGTCGTCGCCGTTCCCGACCGCCTGAAAGCACGCCTCGACAGGGACGCGGCCGAGGCGCAACGACACGCGTTCCGCGCTACCCGCCGGCCACGCGCCGAGCACCGGGCCCGGGGGGGTGCCGGCCGGTTCGGAGACGACCGGTCGCCGGTTGCGATCGAACACGACGACTAGAGCGACCCCCGGTTGTTCCGCCGCCCGCCGCGCCGTGCGCGCGATCGCGTCGTGGTCGCCGCTCGCCAGCCGCGGCGCCAACGATCCGGCCAATGTCGAGGCCGCGACCCGCGTGCCACGGCTGAACCCGCTGTCGGCCTCACGCCGGCCGAGAACGTCGGCGGCGAAAAACGCCACGCCGGCGGCGGTCGCCGCGCCCAGCGCGGCGACCACGACGGCGCGAGCGCGCAACGTCCGCGGCAACCCCAGTTTCACCGCCTCAGTGTATGCCAGTCGGGCCGGATCGACGAAGCCCCGCCTCGAGAGCGAGGCGGGCGCGACGGGTCGATGCGTGGCACAATGGAAGGGATGACCGAGTTCGTCCATCCGCTGTCCGGGCGCTACGCGTCCCCGACGATGCAGCGCTTCTTCTCGCTGCCGGTGCGTTTCGGGCTGTGGCGCCGCCTCTGGCTCGAGCTGATGCGCGCCGAGCGCGACCTCGGCGTCGAGATCCCGGCCGTGGCGATCGCGGAGCTGGAGGCCCACCTCGAGCCGACCGCCGCCGAGCTGGAGCGTGCGGCCGAGATCGAGCACGAGACCCGCCACGACGTGATGGCCCACATCCGCGCTCTCGCCGAGGTCGCGCCCGCCGCCGGTCCGTACCTCCACCTCGGGGCGACCTCGTGCTACGTGACGGACAACGCCGATCTCGTGATCCTCGCGCGTGCGGCCGAGCTCGTGCTGCAGCGGGCAACGGCCGTCGCCGCGGCGCTCGCCGCGTTCGCGCGGACGCACCGCGCCCTCCCCTGCCTCGGTCACACCCATTTCCAGCCGGCGCAGCCGACGACGGTGGGCAAGCGCGCCTGCCTCTGGCTCGCCGACCTCCTCGCCGACCTCGAGCGTCTCGAGGCCGAGCGCCGCCGCCTCCTGTTGCGCGGCGCCAAGGGAACCACGGGCACGCAGGCCTCGTTCCTCCAGTTGCTCGGGGACGGCGCGAAGGTGCGCGAGCTCGACCGCCGCCTCGCGGCCGCCTTCGATTTCCCGGGCACCTACCCGGTCACCGGCCAGACATCGCCGCGCAAGCCCGAGTTCTACCTGCTCGCGTGCCTGTCGGGGCTGGCGCAGTCGGCCTACAAGTTCGCCGGCGACGTCCGCCTGCTCGCGCGCCTGAAGGAGGTCGAGGAGCCGGTCGGCGAAGGCCAGGTCGGCTCCTCGGCGATGCCGTACAAGCGCAACCCGATGCGGTGCGAGCGCATGGCCGCCCTGGCCCGCCACCTGATCGTCATCGAGCCCGATGCGGCGTGGACTGCGGCGTCGCAGTGGCTCGAGCGGACGCTCGACGACTCCGCCAACCGGCGGTTGGCCCTCCCCGAGGCGTTCCTCACCGCCGACGCGATCCTGCTGCTGTGGCGCTCGGTCGCGGCCGGGCTCGAGGTGCACCCGGCGATGGTCCGCCGCAACCTCGAGGAGGAGCTGCCGTTCATGGCGAGCGAGGAGATCCTGCTGGCGGCGGCCGCCCGCGGCGGCGACCGGCAACGCCTGCACGAGCGGCTGCGCGTGCTCTCCGCCGAGGCCGGCCGTCGCGTCAAGGACGGCGGCGAGAAGAACCCGCTGCTCGAGCTGGTCGCCGCCGACCCGGCGTTCGCGCTCGACCGGGCGCGCCTCGACGGGCTGCTCGACCCGGCCCGGTTCATCGGCCGCGCGCCGGAGCAGGTCGACGAGTTCCTCGCCGCCGTGGCCGACCCGTGGATCGCCTCCCACGCGGCCGCGGCCGACGACGAGGAGCCGCGGGTGTGAGCGACAGCGGTCCGGGGTCCGGGGTCCGGGAAGAGGCCGTGGGCCGTGGTCCGTGGTCCGCGGTCCGGGAAGGCGCAGAGGAAGAACTTGGAGCCGGTGGCCTGTCGCCGCGGGTGGCGCACGGCCGGGCTGTCGTTCCTTTGCCCTTTGCCCTTTCCCCTTTGTCTCCGCTCGCCCACCCGAGCGACGCCCGGGGTCCGTGGTCCGAAGAACCTCACCGGAAACCGGGAAGACGACCGCGGGCGCTGGTGATGCTGGCGGGCGGCGCCGCCCTGGCCCTGCTCGCGACCGGATGCGCGAGCACCGCCCGCCCGGAACGTCGCGGGCCGCGCACCGCGGCGCACCCCGCGACCGCGGCGTCGAAGCCCGGCGCCGTTGAGGAGGGGCTCGCCTCCTGGTACGGCGAGCCGTACCACGGGCGGCCGACCGCGTCCGGACCCCGGTACGACATGTGGGCGATGACCGCCGCGCACCGCACCCTGCCGTTCGGCACGGTCGTGCGGGTCACCAACCTCGACTCGAAGCGGCAGGCCGAGGTCACGATCAACGACCGCGGCCCGTTCGTCGCCGGCCGCATCCTCGACCTGTCGCGGCGGGCGGCCGAGGCGCTGGGCGCGATCGGGCCGGGCGTGATCCCGGTGCGGCTCGAGGTGGAGCGCGTCGGGGACGGTATGGTCGACGACCCGTGCTGGGAGGTCCAGGTCGGCGCCTTCGCTCGGGCGGAGAACGCGGCGAGGGCCCGCGTCAACCTCCAGCGCCGCGGGCTCGCCGTGCGCTTGGCGCCGGCCGGAGGCGGCCTCACCCGCGTCCGCGCGACCGGCCTGGCGGGGAGAGGGAAAGCGCTCGACCTCGCGGCGTCGCTCGCGGCCGCGTACCCCGGAGCGGTGGCGGTTCCGTGCGGAGGCGGTTGGTGAGAACGCGCCTGGCGCTCGCCGCGCTCGCGCTCGCCGTCGCCGGCGCCGCCGCGGGCCAGGACGCACCGCCGCTGGTGATCGAGACGCTCCCGGCCTCGCTCGCCGGGCGGTGGCTCTTCCGCATCGGCAACGACCCCGCGTTCGCCAGCCCGTTCCGGGAGCAGCGCAACTGGCAACGGATCCGCGTGCCGGGGGCGTGGGAGCGTCAGGGGTGGCCGGAGTACAGCGGGCACGCCTGGTACCGGCTCTCGTTCGTGGTTTCCTCCGACCTCGCGGGGGTCGACCTCGGCCTCGACCTCGGCCGGATCGGCGACGTCGACGAGGTGTTCCTCAACGGCCGGCGGATCGGCGGCACCGGCTCGTTCCCCCCGCGGTTCGACAACGCGACGTTCGCCCACCGCTACTACCTGATCTCCCAGGACGTCGTCCGACTCGGCCAGCTCAACGAGCTGGCGATCCACGTGTACAGCGTCTCGCGCTTCGGCGGCCTACTCGGCCCGGCCCCGGTGCTCGGCCGCTACCGTGCCGTCCTCGCCCACGAGGTGTTCCGCGACATCGGGGCGTACGGGATCGCGATCCTGCTCCTGACGCTCGGCGTCCTCCACCTGCAGCTGTTCGTAGCCCAGCGCGACATGCTCGAGCACCTCTCGTTCGCCGGGGTGATGGCCGCGATCGCCGTGTTCGTCGTCGCGCACGCCAGCTGGGGTCCGGCGCTCCTGGTCGGGTATAGCGTCTCGTACCGGCTCACCGTCGCGGCGCTTCTCGTCGGCGTCGCCCTGTTCCCGGCGATCGCCTACCGGCTCGCCGGGCGGCCGCAACCGGTGGCGCTCCTCGGCCTGGAGACGCTGCTCGCCCTCGGGGCGGCGTTCACCCTGGCGTGGCGTAGCGAGGGTGAGCTACAGTTCTGGCTGTACGCTGGCGAGGCCGCCGCGCTGCTCGTCGCCGTGGTCACACTCCGTCTCGGCGTCTCGCTCCTCGGCCGCCGGCGCTGCGCCCTCCCGGCGCTCATAGCCACCGCGCTGTTCGCCGTCGCGCTCATCCTCGACGTGTTGGTCGACGCCGGCGCGCTGCCGCGCACTCGCCTTCTCGGCGGCGAGTTGCTCGCCCTCGTGGCGCTGGTGCCTTTCGCCTCCTGCATGTCGCTCGCGCTCTCGCTCAACTGGATGCAACGCCGCTGTGGCGAGCCGACCGACGCGATGACCGGTCTGATGACGCGCGAGCGCTTCGCCGATCGGCTCGCTTCCGAGATGCTGCGGGCGCGGCGCAGCGGGTCGCCGCTCGCCGTCGCGGTTCTCCGCCTGACCGTCGCGGATGTCGGCGGCGAGCGCGCCCAGCCCGCCGCCGACACCGTCGCGAGCCTGCGCCGGGCGCTGCGGCAAATCGACCTGCTCGCGCGCGAGCAGG
>JAJXUY010000007.1 GCA_021782525.1 Acidobacteriota bacterium
TATGGCCGGGAGCTGATAGCCAATACCGCCCTGTATCTTGGGCCGAATGGGACGGTGGCCCGAATCAGCAACGGCATGAACTGCCAGAACTGCCACCTCGACGCCGGCGCAAAGCTCTTCGCGCGCGACTGTGCGCACTGCCACGGCTCCGACCGCCGCGGCGCGGGCCGCGCGCCCGCGCTCGACCCCGCCGCGCTCTCCGACGTCCCCGAGGGCGACATCTTCTGGTTCCTGACCAACGGCAACCTGCGCGCCGGCATGCCGTCCTGGTCGCGCCTCCCCGCCGCCCAGCGCTGGCAGCTGGTCGCGTACCTGCGCTCCGGGACAGGGCTCCCTCGGTGACGCCCGCGTCGCTGCGCCCGGCCCCTCGCCTTGACACCCGCGCCAAACGCGGCGAGAGCTTCACCACATGAGCCTCGACCGGGTGTTGGCACACGCCCTGATCGTCGTGGCGACCGCGGCCGCCGCGGCCGCATCCGCTCCTCCGGCCGCGACGAAGGCGGCGGGGCCGCGGATCGCGTTCGAGCGCGACGGCTGGGTGTGGGTCGCGGCGCTCGACGGCCGCGGCGCCACGAAGGTCACCGAGGGGGTCGATCCCTGCCTCGCGCCCGACGGCCGCCGCATCGCGTACACCCTCGACACCTCGCCCGCCGGCGGCGTCCGCCGCCACATCGCCGTCGTGGACCTCGCGACCCATGCCGGCCGCGTCCTCGCCAGCGTCCCGGGCGACAACGCCTTCGGGCCGGTGTGGTCCCCGGACGGCTCGTCGCTCCTCGTCAACGTCCTCACCGAGAACGGCTGGGCGATCGGCCTGGTGCGGGCGGACGACACCTCGTTCCGCTTCGTCTTCAAGCCCGGCCCCGACCGGCACTCGTGGTGGGGCGCGGTGTTCGCGCCCGACGGCGCGTCGTTCTACTGCCAGGACCTTGACGAGATCGCCCGCTTCTCGTTCGAAGGCAAGAAGCTCTGGTCCGCCGCGATCGCAAAGCTGTTCCCCGGCGCGGGGCTCAACAGCGGCGCCCGGCTTTCGCCCTCGCCCGACGGGACCGCGCTGCTGGTGGACGCCGACATGGACGAGGACACGACGGTCAAGGAGTGGGACGGCCCGCCGCCGTCCGTCTTCCGCACCGACCTCGCGTCCACGACGGCGACGCGCGTCACGCCGAAGGGCGCCCTCGTCTGGGAGCCGCAGTGGCTCGACGCCTCCTCGTTCCTCGCGACGACGCTCGGCCCGAACGACAAGGAGCCGTCCATCGTCCGGGTGCCGTTCGCCGGCGACCCGCCCGTGGTCGTGGTCACAGACGCGCGGGCGGCGAGCGTGGTTGCACCCGTGCGGTAGGACGCCACACCGGCACCCATCACCGCCTCACCAGCCAGCAAAGCCGCCCGGCCACCGGCAGAGCGAATGCGGTGCCGCTGTTTGGCGAGGGGTCGCTCTGACAATTGGGACCAGGCCACGGGGATCGCGCATGGCCGGGGGGACGTTGGGACGATGCGCTCGGCGGCCCTTCAGGTGCCCGTCACGTTGCACCTCCTGAAGGTGCGCTCCATCGAGCGGGGTACGGCGATCGCGCCCAGGGGGAATCTCCCGATATCGGGGTCCGTGAAGCTCTCGCTCCAGAAGACGCACGAACCACCTGCCGCCAGCCGACGCAAGGCTGGCAGAACCGCCGCTTCGACCCAGCGCAGTATCGTTGCGCTTGACAGCCACTGGCCATGGAGTACGATGATCCCCAACGAGACGTTTAACAGGAGAAGGAGGTTCTCAGGATGACGGGCTTGGCCGTCACCGGTTCCACCCTCTTCGGCGCTCTTGCCGCCGCCGCGCTCGCTGTGCTCGGCCTGCACACGAGCGATGACTCATCGCTCACCGGCGGTGGCTCGGCCACGAGCGAGCCCGCGGTGACCCCGCAGAGAAGAAGCTGCGGCTCTTTGCCCCGTCGGCTCGTCTGGACGCTCCTGCTCGCGATCGGCGGCTTTGGCCTCGTCAGCGGCGCCTGTCTCGACGCCTGCACCGGGTCCAACCGCATCCGTCACGTCCCCGCCATCCACGGCCGCGTCGTGGACATGGAGACCGGCCGCCCCATACCCAGCGTGAGGATCACGAGGTACTTCGTCCGAGAGGAGTTCGGTGGTCCGGGCGGAGGCGATCAGTCAATCGCCCATGGTTCATGGCACACCGCGACAAGCAGCGACGATGGAAACTTTAGGCTCCCCGGGTGGTGGGGACTCATACGTGGCATCAGCACGATCAAGTGGGGCGAGTTCAAGCCAGGCTGGACGGCGGGGTGGGGCTACATCATCCTCCACGACACTCCGGCGCTGGACATCGCGAAAGCGCACCCTTCACACACGTCCGTGCAGGCGGAGACGCGCCAGGAGGGCTCCCGTTCCACGATCATCCTGAAACTCCATCGCGTCAACACTCCGTCCACCGCCGAAGACCACTTCTGGGCGCTGGGCGCCCTGCTAGACGAACGAGTTGTGGCGCGTAAGCAGTTTGTCACCGAAGCTCACACATTCCTCGAACTACACGACCCCACTGAGGGGATGGCGGATTCGCTAAGCGACTTGGCGTGCAGAATGGGTGATCAACCAGAACGTAAATTGATCATTCAGAAGATCAAGGCTCTCTGCAGCACGGCTTCACCGCCAGCGGTCTGTCAGCACGTCGGCCCGCGATACGTGATCAATGTTCTCGCCGCGAAGGAGGCACATCAATGAAACGGGAAGTGCTCGTTTTCATAATCGGAACTCTCTTCCCATTGGAGGCCATCCCTTACGAGTGGAAGCCCCACAACTCAATGGCCAACCAAGCACGTCGCCTTGCACTTCAATTCTCTGGCGATGCCGAGCTTGTAGCCTTCCTTCAGGACCTCGATCCCAAGACGAAGGTCGGGCTCGGTCTCGAGCTTGACACTCGCGCCGGGGATGAGCACGAGAACGCCTTCACCGATGAGGATCACAACGAGGGGTATCTTGATGGGTGGTCGTGGTGCCCCTACCGCGAGCGCAACTGTTCCGTATACACGCCTATCGGCCACAACAAGCTGACGCAGCTTCCTTGTTCCCTCGACCACTTTTCCCCGAAGCTCCCGCTCCCACTCGTAGCCGAGGACGCGACTGTACATGCTCGGCGGTACTTCGACATGGCCGTAAAGCTCTATAAGGCCGGCAAGTGCGACCGTCGGGGCCTCAAGGACGGCTACATGAGGGGCGCCGCGCGCGCCCTTGGGCATGCGATTCACTTGGTCGAGGACATGGGCTCGCCGCAGCACACACGGCCGGAGAATCATGGGCCCTTCCCGATCGGCCACGGCTACAGTTTTCACGAGTACTGGACACTTGACGCATGGGATAGTCCGAAGGAGTACACCAAGCCGGACGGAAGCGGCAAGGCGTTGGTGGGACAGTTCCAGAGCGCTGCGGAGCGAGCCAACGACCCACGGGACGACGGCCTGGAAGGGCTCATGAGTACCTTGGCAAAGGACTCGCAATCACTTCTTACCGGATCACCCTACGAGCCTGGCCGCGAGCTGCCCCTACAGGACCTCGTGGGCCTCCTGGCCAAGAGCGATCTGGCTCTGGACTGGAGATCGATAGACCCCGTCGAAATCCCGGCGAGCCACTGGATTCTTCCCTTCATGCGTATCAACAGCTACCCGTCTTACGGCGGTACGAGCAAGCATGAGACACGCCATACCTTCTTTCTGTTCAGCGCGACCACGTATCCCGACTACCTGGTGGACGCTAACGTTGCGCCACCCGCCGAGGGCCGCATCACGATCAGGAGCTTCGAGCTCGCCGAGCGCCTATGGGCCGAGCCGGACATCCGACACTCAAACTACCCGGTGACGTTGGATGAGAAGATCAAGGCATTGATCACCGACTCAACGAACGCCGCGGCCGGGGTGATCCTCGCCTTCTGGGACGAGGTCAAGAACTACTCGTGCAAGTGCAAGAACTTCACCCCTTGCGACTTCCGTCCGGGCGCGGTCGACCCGGACTGCCAGCACCCTTGGTCGGGCCTGACGCCTCCCGGTCGCGATACTCCAGACGACACCCCAGGTGTCGTGGCGACGACGTCGACGCTCACGGCCCCGTCGGTCTCCGAACTTTCCAGCGCCGACATCTCGTCCCTCTGGCCCGCGATCGCGGCGGTTGGCGTTGAGAAGGAGTTGCCTTCGCTCGTCGACTTCGGCCGCCTCATGTACCTGTTCTCGCTGGGCGGGCTCGCGGATCTCCCCGAAGCCAGCCAGGAGAAGATCGCGATCGGCGTCGCCGAGCTCGAGGGGAAGTACTCGGTCAACCGCGCCCGCCCCGAGGACGATCTGCCGAAGGCTGCGCACGTGGCGGTCCTCGACAACGGCTTCGCCGATGACATGGCGGCGATGCTCGATGCGTTCGGCTGGACCCACAGCCGCGTGCCGCTGGTCTTCGACCCGCTCGCGCTGGCGGCGGGTCGCAGAGTCCTCGTCATCCCATCGGGCGGGTTGTACGGGACCTCCGGCAGCCCGGAGCTCAGGGAGCGCCTGCAGGCGTTCGTCGAGGCGGGCGGCACGCTCGTCGTGATGGCCCAGATGCGCGGCGACGACTTCACGAGCGTCCCGACTTCGCCCGGCGAACCGCTCAAGGCGTACGGCTGGTTCGAGGACCAGAGCTGCTGGAGCGGGAACATCGCGGTTGCCGCCGCGCACCCGCTCACGGCGCCGCTCGCCGCGGCGGTTGTCTCGATCCCGGTGGACGGCACGATCGAGCAGTGGCCGTCGACAGCGACGGTGTTGCTGCGCAAGAAGAACGGCGGCATGCCCGCGATGGTCGCCTACCCGCTGGGTGCTGGGATGGTGATCGTCACGACGATGTTCGAGGACTGGGGGCGCGCAAACGGACGCGCGACGGCCGAAGGTGACGCGGTCACCGCCGGCCTCGTTCGCTGGGGCGTGAGCAACCGGGCCGACCTTCCCTTGTACCACTGGGGTTCGGGCGGAACGATCGATCTGCCGGTGACGATCAAGAACCTGACCGAGACCGACGCCGACACGGTCGTCTGGAGCGTCCGCACCAGCATGGGCGGCGCCGTGCCGTTGCGCCGCGAGCTGCAGGCGGTGTCCGCAGGGACCGCGGTACCCGTTCAGGTTGTGTTCACGCCCGAGGAGGTCGTCGGCCTGGCGCCGCAAGCTCCCGGAACCCTTACCCTCGCCTATTCGCTCGAGGACAGCACCCGATCGGTGGTGGCAGGCATGCCATGGGATCCGCCGCGGCCTTGGGTCGTGCAACCTGACGGCGAGGTCACCAGCTTCACCGTTGAACAGTGGCCCGATGCGGTCATGGCCGGCTCCGGCCTTGCTCTCGGCCTGTCGGTCGCCTCCGAGTGGGCGATGGACGGGAGCGTGCTCCCGGTTCACATCGCGGTCCGTAACGACGGGCCCGACCCGTTCTCGGGCGTCGTGACCCTCTCCTCGTGGCAGGTTTCGCCACAAACCATCGCGGTCTCGGCTCCGGCGGGCGGGCTGGCCACCGTGGACACGACGTTTGGCCCACTCCGCCTCACGACCGGTCATGACGGGCTAGCCGGTGGCGGAACGATCCTGGCCGAGTTGCGGGCGACCGAGGGTGGCGGCGTCCTCGCCTCAATGGTCAAGAACATCCTTAACAACCCGACGCTCCTCGAGCTTTCCCTCGAGCTCGATCCTCAGCAGGCGGGCGTCGGCGATGAGCTTCACGCCCTGGGTCGGATCGTCAACCACTCGATGGGTGCCATCGATCTCGAATACGAGATTGCTTTCACCAACCGATACAGCCCGCCCGAATCCAGCTGTGCGTCAGCGGGGACGGGCCGACAACGGCTGCACATCGCTCAGGATGACGGTGCCGCCGTGACCGGCAGCTTCACCATCGCCACACCGTGCGTCGGTATCATCGAGGCCGAGCTGTGGGCCTGTTTCGCGGGGGATCGCTGTTGGACAACCGGCGTCGGCTGGACGCGGCGCGTGGCGGCCACGACCGAGTTGCCGGGGACACAGGTCGAGGTGATCCCGGGGGAGTTCGACGTGGTCGCGGGGCCGGCGTTCCGAATTCCTGTTCGGGTGCGCAACGTTGGCATGCGGCCGATCACCGGCGGCGTGATCGGCTTGTCGTACCTCTTGGAGGTCGACCCGCCCGAGGTCCGCAGCGCTCCGTTCGATCTCGCCCGTGATGCCGAGACGGTCATCGTCCTCGACCTGCCACTCCTGCCCGGCCCCGTTCGCCCCGCGTACCGGCTCACGGCCGACTTCACCGACACGTACTGGCCGCAATTGCCCGATGACCGAGTCGCGAGCTGGCGACACGCCACCCGGTTCGACCTTCAGTACGGCGGACAGCTCAACCCGATCGCCGGATTCACGGTACCGGCCGGCGCGACCGAGTTCGTCGGGCAGTTCGAAGTCGAGAACCGCTCCAGCGCCGCGCGCCGCTTCGCTGTGACCATGGAACAGGCAACGCTCGGGGTGCACGACCACCGCGAGTTCGAGGTTGGGGCGCGGCAGCAGGTTCCGACCGAACTCCGCGTGCCGGTACCGACCACTGACTCCTACGGGGTTTGGCCGCTGACCGTCCGCATTACCGACGGCGCGCTGATCGAGCACCAGGCCACGATCAACCTGATGCACGCGCCCCCGTTCGCCTGGCTCGCGGTCGTCCCGGACGCTCCGTCCCATGCGCCGGGCGACCGGGCGACGGTGCGAGTGGACATCGGTCCGGGTGAACTGGCCCGGCCTTTCCTGGTCACGCTCGAGTTGAGGTGCGAGCCGTTCGGCTTTGCCGAGACGCGATCCGTCACTCTGACCTCACTGGCACGGACGAGCGAGATGTTCGCGGTACCCGTGCCTGCCGACTTCGCGGGCGGCACCGCACCAGTGCTCGTGCGGCTCCGGTGGCCGGACGGCGCTGAGGTTACCGCAGAGGAATCTCTGCTTGTTCCCCCGCCCCGGTTCGTTGTCGCTCCCATGCAGTCGAGTGCGACCGCGGGCGGGAACGCGGTCTACGGGGTCACCAACGCCTCGGTGACGTCGGGCAGCTGCGAGGTCGCGTGGACACTCACTGAAGGCGCGGGCTGGGTCATGCAGAGCACCAAGACGGTCACGCTCGACGCCGGCCAGACCGCGCGGGTCGAGTTTCCCGTGCCGACGGGGATTAGGTCGGGGACGTATCCCGTGGCGGTTGCCTTCCACACAGTGCGTGATAAGGAGTTTCAGCATCTGTACCACGAACTGGCCGTGACGGGAGCGACAGCGGAGTTCTCGGCCGGCACCGGACAGTCGGTGTATGTTGCGGGCCAATCGGTTGACGTGTGGGCCAAGATGGTGAACGGCGCCGGTCCGATTCCAGGTGCCACGCTCACGCTCAAGGTCATCGCGCCTGAGGCATGTGAGAGCGATGTTAGCCCGTGGGGCGTCTTCCAGGGTTCGGCATCCCGGGACGGCACGTCGTCGTGGCACTCCAAAACGGACGCGTATCCGCCGGACTGGTTCTCTTTCGTGACAACGGCCCAACTGCCGGCCACCGCGGCCTTAGTCGCAGAAGCAGCAGGGGACCTCAACGAGGACGGTGCCGACGACCTCCTAGCCCTGAACCGAGACGGAAGCGGCCTCAAGCTGGTTCTCTACGCCGGCCCCGACCTCGCTCAGAGCGTTGCGCTCCCGATTCCGGGCGGCTCGACGACGGCGGCGCTTGCTGCGCTCGATGCCGACGGCGACGGGCACCTCGAAGTCGTGGAAGCCGACACTGGGGACGGCTCGGCGCTGACGGTTCGATGCTTTTCTCGGACGCTCACCTCCCGATGGGAAGCTCGCGTCCCCACGACAGGAGACGCCGGCCAGCCGTTCCCCGCGGGCGGTCCAGTGGCAGCCGATCTCGACGGTTCCGGTACCCCATCGGTGGTCGTCTCGACCGGCGGCGACGTCGTGGCGCTGACCCCGCTCGGCGAGGAGCGCTGGCGCATGCGATCGGCGAACCCGGACCTCGCGGGTTGCTTTGTAACGGGCTTCGCGGCTGCGGATTGTGACGGCGACGGGCGCGCGGAGATCGCAGTCGGGCTTCGGGCCGGCGACGGGTCCCACGGTGGCGTAACCCTCCTTGGGCGAGGAGGCGTGTTGCGCTGGCTCCACACCACGGCGCAGCCGGTCGTCGGCAGCCCGGTGTTCGCTGGCGATGACCGGCGCGTGGTTGCTTTCGTTCAAACCCCTACCACGGTCGAGACGCAGAGTACGCTGACACTGCTCGATGCCAGCACGGGCACGGAGACGGCAGCGAGCACGGCGCCGTTCCGGAGCCTAGCCGGTCCTGCGGCCGGAGACCTCAACGCTGACGGCGCCACTGAATTCGTGGTCACTTCGGACAGCGCACAGTGCAGCGCCTGCAGCCGAGGTGCCGTGGCGCTCTCGTCCGGCCTTGCTCTCCTCTGGTCACGGCCGCTCTCCGGCCCGCCCAACGGCTCGCCGGTGCTGATCGACATGGACTCCAACGGTGCGCTCGACGTAATCGTCGACTATGTCGAGGCCACACAGGCCGACAATCTCGTCTGTACTCGGGGAACCGACGGCACGATCCTCGGCGACGGATACTTCTTCGGCGGACCGCGGGCTCACGCTCTCCCCCTACTCGTCATCAATCTCGACGGGAGTTGCTGCCCGGGCTTCGTCAGTGGCGCGGCCGTAGCTATTCCGGAGATGATACTACTCCCCAACGCCCGCGCGCTTGGCCTCGGCGGCGCCCCTGGCGGCAAGGTGCTCTGGCGGTGGGAGGGGGTCGCATCGCTCGCTGCGGATCAGACTTGGGAGGTCGCGCAGACGACTCCGCCGAAAGGCCTCTACGCAGGGAGGTATTACCTCGTTGGCGACTTGCGAAACGCTGCGGGCCAAGACCTCGGCCATGCGGAATCGCTCTTCTCGGTTGTCCAGTTGACGTATCCCGCAGTTCTCCTCGACCGGCTCCCGGAAGCGTGCCGGCCCGACGAGGAGATTCACATCACCGGCGGGGTCGCCAACCGGTTCAAGACCCCGAGTGATTTCGTGGTGGCGTTTCTTCTCGACGGGAAGGAGATCGCCCGCACCGTCATCAACGTACCGGCGGGCGCGACAAAACCGTTTGCGCAAACCGTCGGCGCCGGCGCCGTCGGCCTCCACACAATGACCGTCAGGGCTTGGCCAACCTTGGCCCCTTCTTCGTGGACCGCCCAAGCGCACGAATACCGCGTCTTGACGCCGGATCTCGACCTGTGGGTCGACGCTCCTCCGGTGATCGGACTGGAGCCGTTCACGCTCCTCGTGCGTCTCGCCAACCCGACTCCCTTGGCGCTCACGCTCGAGGTTGGCCTCGACACCAGCGGCGAAGCTCCCGGACCCCGGCAGCGTGTCGACTTGGCGCCGGCTGAGCAGGTCAACGTGCCTTTTCAGCGGCGTCAGGACGCGACGACCACCTACCTCGTCCGTGTCGGCGGAGACATCAGCCTGGAGATTCCCGTCCAGGTCCGCGCCGGCGTCGTCCTCGACCCCGCTCTCGCAGGCCCCGTGGACCGGGTCAGCGGCGAGACCGTCTTGAACTTCGACCTCGCCAACCGAGGCGAACTCCTCTGGGAGGGCGACCTCGCGTGGGCGCTGACCGGTGCCACAGCCGCCGGAGGCACTGTCCCCGTGGCGGTGGCGGGCGGTTCGAGCCGGCGCATCGACGTACCGGTGACCTTACTCCCCGGGACGTCGACGGTGCGTTTGACCGCAGGCACAGCGGCCGCCGAGTCCACCTTCACCGCCTACCCGGAGGCTTATGGTGCCGTGTCGGCTACCGTGCCCGAGACCTGCGTCGAGGGGAACGTCTCCGCCCTCGTCGGCGTGCAGAACCTCCGCGCAACCACGGCCACCTTTGCTTTCACCATCGACGTCACCGACGCTTCCAGCGGGCAAACTGTGGCGAGCGAGCGGCGGCAGTGGACGGTTGCTGGTTCGGGTTCGTTGGCCGAGGCGGTGCCGTTGGCACTCGCCCCCGGCCGCTATCGTCTTACGACAAGGATGGACGGCGCACAGCCGGTTGGCGCCAGCTTCGCCGTGGTCCCTCGCTTCGCCGCCCAGTTGGAGACCTCATTCGACGGCCCTGACCGCGATGGTGGGATGACGCTGGTCGTGACCGCGCGCAATACAGGTGCGAGTGACCTTGCCGGGCGCTTACTCGTGGACCTGCCAGGGGCCGTAACGGCGCAACCGGTCACCGTCGAGAGTGGCGGCAGTGCCACGTTCCGAACCATGCTCGACCCCGATGCGCTGCCGGCTGGTGAGGTTGCGCTCGGCATCCGCCTGGTGACGGGGGACGGCGAGGAGCTCGCACGAAGGACGACCGCCCTGCTGATCACGGCGGGCGCACCCATACTCGCATCGCCGCCGTCGCCCGTCGTCGTGCCCGCCGGTGCGATCGCGACACTTGCATTCGTCGTCACGAACACGGGGATGCAGCGCGCTCACTATGCCGTCGAGGTCGGAGTCAACGACGGCGCGGTCGCTCGTGCCAGCGCCATAGGCGACCTGGGCGGCGGTGAAACCCGGACCGTGACGCTCGACCTGCCAATCCCGGCGGATCTCCCATCGTGCCAACTACGCGGCACGTACACGTTGGTCGCGGGTGGAACGGCCGACGAGCCTGGACGGACCGTCGCCAGCGACTCGCTGCGGATCGACGTCGTCGGCCTGGACGTGACGGTGCAGACGGCGCTCGACCGCGACCACGTGGCCGCCGGCTCCGAGATCACGCTCTCGTTGGACGTGTCGGCGCCCGGCCTTTCGGCCGCGGTTCCCCTGGTCGCTCACGCCACCTATCCTCCCTTTACGGAGCAACGGGAGTTCGAGCTCGGCCCCGGCGGGACCACGCTGCAGTTCCACGTGCCGATCGCGGTCCCGGGCGGTGAGCTCGGCTTCGGCATCGCGTTCCCGTCGGGCCGCGTCGTGCACCTCGACGCGCGAACCGTGCATGAAGGCGGTGGACTGGTCGAGGTCGCGCTCGATCGCGAGGACTACCGGCCCGGCGACACCGTCAATGTCGCCGTGACGCTGCGCCAGGCGGGCACGCTCGAGCTGGTCGGCTTCGAGTGGAGCGCCTCGCTCGACGCCTCCGGCACCACCTCATTCACGATCCCGGCCGGAGTTCCCTTCGGCCGCCACCCGGTCTCGTGGACGTTCTACGCCGGCGAGCCGGCGCCGGGCGTGCTCAACGGCGACCTCTTCGTGAAGGTGCGCGGCCCCTGGGTGCGGGTCCCGATGATGCAGGCACACAAGGAAGGCAGCGACGTGCTGCTGCAGGCCGCGGTGATCTCCGACGAACCGCTGTCGGGACTCGCCCGCGCGTGGGTCGTCGGCCCGAGCGGCGAGCTGGGCGCCGCCGTCGAGCAACCGATCACGGTCTCGGCTGCCGACGAGGTCCCGATCGAGCTGCCGGTGCCGGTGGCGCCCGGAGAACCCGGGACCCACCGTCTGTTCCTGGCGATCGTCGGCGACGGGGACCGCGAGCTGGTGCGCGGCGCGGTGGCGTTCGACGCGGTGGGAGGCCGCGTGCTCGGCGTGCGCGTCGATCGCGACGCATACGAGCCCGCCGATGCGGTGACCGCGACCGTCACGACGCAGGGGAGCGGCCAGGCCGCGTTGGCTCTCCGCCTCGACGGCGCCGAGGTCGCCACTCGTTCGCTCACGCTGGGCGGGATCCAAAGCGTCACCGTCCCGATCGCAGCTCCCACGACCGGACCACACACGCTGGAAGCCGTCCTCGAGGCGAGCGGCTCGTCGCGCGCCGAGACCTCGTTCGTGGTCGGCCGCGGTCTGCCCGATCTCACGGTGGAGCTCGGCGGCGGGCAGGTCGGCGACGCGACCGTCCGGCTCATCGGGCAGGTGCGCAACGCCGGACAGCAGGAGGCGGCCGCAACCAGCGTGTCGTTCTGGGACGGCGAGCCGGGCGCGGGCGTGCTGCTGCAAGAGGTCCCGACCGCGGCGCTCGCTCCGGCGGCCAGCGTGTTCGTGCCGGCCGAGGTGACGTTGGCTCGCGGCGAGCACGATGTCTCCGCCTGGGTGAACCCGGCCGGAACGGTGGCCGAGTTCGACACGGCCAACAACGTCGCCCGGCTGCACGTCACGGTCGGCGAGCTCAGCAACCCCACACCAACCCCGACACCGACGCCCGCGGCGACCCCGACACCGACCGCCACCCCGACGCCGACCGTCACGGCGACGCCGACGCCCACGTGGACGCCGACGCCGGGCGCGGGCGCGACGCCGACGGCGACGCCGACACCCACCCCCACCCCGACGGTGGCGGCGGCCGCCGTGGCGCCGAGCGCACGTGCCTACCGGATCGGCGAGGCGGTCAGCGTCAGCGGCTCCGCGCCCGACGGGACGTACTGCGCCACGATCGCCGGCAACGCGGTGTGGACGGTCGGCGCGGCGGCCCCGGCCGGTCCGCTCGCCGTGGCCGACGTCACGGCGAGTGCAGGGGTGATCCCCGCTACCGTGGTTTGGCCGGCGGCGGCGGCGGGGTCGTACGACGTGCTGCTGATCTCCGGGCCGTGCGGCGCCGGTGGCGTGATCGTCGCGGCGTCCGACGCCGGGCCGGCGGCGGGGTTCGACGTCGGCGTCTTCTCCGACCCGATCCCGCTGCTGTCGCGCGCGGCGCTGGCGCTGTTCCTGGCGCTGCTGGCGCTGGCCGGGGCGTGGCTGCTCGGCGGGCGGCGAGCGTAGGCGCGGCGCCCTCATTCGGGCCGAAGGCGCAGCGCGGCCGGAGGCCCGCACCACCGGCAACGCGCGGGCGTTGGCGCGAGCTGGCGGGCGCGGCTCGAGGCCGGGGCGCGGCTGATCGTTCGGGCGGGCGGCGCCGGGCTTCCGGCCCGGGCCCGGCAACGGACCACCAAGCCGAGATCCTGCGCTGTGGGCGCGTGATCGCAGGGTAGCCAGGCGGCCACCACGCAAGGGCCGGCGCGGGCGACCGAGGTCGCCGGACGGGTCAGCCCGGCCCAGCGCGGGCGAGCCGGGCTGCGAGGCCCCCCTTGGGCGGTAGGTCGCCGGAGAAGGTGACCGAGAATTTTCCGGGAGGCGACGCCGTTCCCCACGTGCGGTCACTGTCTGGTAGGAGCGGTCATCGGTTGCGGCGCGGGCCGGAGCGGCCCGGCTGGCTCCAGGTGGTTCGTGGCTGACGAAGACGCTGGATGGCGTTCGGACGGCAACGGAGGAGGACGGTCGATGCGAGACGAGCGGTGCGTCTGGAGCGAGGTCGTGGACACGGTGCGGCACGGGATCGCGGTGGCGGCGGTGATGGCGGCACTGGCGGCTCCGGCGTACGCGGCCGGTCCGTTCACGGTCAACACCACGGCCGACACGAACGACGCCGCCCCCGGCAACGGGTTGTGCGCCGACGCCGGCGGGCAGTGCAGCCTGCGCGCTGCGATCGAGGAGGCGAGCGCGTCGGGCGGGGCGACGGTGATCACGCTTCCGAGCGGCACGTACGCCCTCTCGCTCGGCGACCTGATCGTGGGCACCCAGGCCGGCACGACGATCACGGTCAACGGGGCCGGCCCGGGCGCCACGACCATCCGACAGACGCAGTCCGGTCTCATGGTGTTCCTCGTCAACTTCAGCGTCGACGCGAACGTCGTCTTCAACCTGGCTGGCGTGACCGTCACCGGCGGGAGCGAGAACGAGCTCGACCCTAACGGCTTCGGCGGCAACGGCGGGGCCATCCTCGCCGGCGGCAGCTCCACAGCACCGGGGAACGGGGTCACGATCACGAACGTGACGTTCTCCAACAACTTCTGCAACCCGGTGTCGAACGCGGGGTGCGCCGGCGGCGCCATCGAGATGACCGGCGGCGGCGACCTCACGGTGGCGAACAGCACGTTCCTCAGCAACGCGGCGGTGACGACCGTGGGCACCGGGTTCGGCGGCGCGATCAACTTCGACAACGGCGCCAACCCGGGCAACGTCACGATCACCAACTCGACGTTCGCCAACAACAGCGCGCACAACGGGCAGGGCGGCGCGCTCGCGCTGGCGGGCGGGCCGGGGACGGCGTTCGTCATCACCGGCAACACCTTCACCGCCAACGCCGGCGGCGCGAGCTCGCAGGGCGGCGCGATCTACCAGCCGACCGGGACGCTCACCGCGCGCTACAACCGCATCGTCGGCAACACCGCCGGCTCCGGCGGCGGCATCTACGTCGGCAACAACAGCGGCACGACGGCGGATGCGCGCGACAACTGGTGGGGGTGCAACGGCGGCCCCGGGACGGCCGGCTGCGACGCGACGTTCCCGGCGACCAGCACCACGCCGCCGCTCGCCTCCGGGCAGCTCGCGTTCGACCCCTGGATCGTGCTCGCGCACTCGGCGAGCCCGGCTACGATCCCGATCAACCAGAGCGCGACGCTCACGGCCGGTTTCCTGCAGGACAACCACGGGGCTGCGATCGTCTCCGGGAACCTCGCGGCGTTCGTCGGGGTGCCGGTGAGATTCCACAACCCCATCCTCGGGGCGATCCTGAACGCGCAACCCGAGGCGATCACCCTCGGCGGGACGGCGTCCGCGACCTACAAGGCCGGGGGGACCGGCGGCGCCGGCTCGGCCCAGGCAACCGTCGACAACGCGACCGTCACGGCCAACATCACGGTGCTGCAGCCGCCGGCGATCAGCAAGGGCTTCAGCCCGGCCACAGTCGCCCCCGGCTCGCCGAGCGCCCTCGCGTTCGGCCTCACGAACCCGAACAGCATCGCGATCGACGCAACCTTCACCGACACCCTACCCACCGGGCTGGTCGTCGCCTCGACGCCGGGCATCATCAACGGCTGCGGCGGGACCGTCACGGCCGTGGCGGGCGCCGGCAGCGTCAGCTTCGCCAACGCGGCGCTCGCCGCCGGCTCGTGCACGATCCAGGTCAAGGTGCAGGCGGCGGTGGACGGCTCGTACTCGAACAGCGTGACGGTCGGCTCCACGGCCGCCGGCACCGGCAACACCGCGACCGCATTGCTCATCGTGGTCGCGCCGCCGTCGATCACCAAGGCGTTTGGCGGCTCGTCGCTCCCCCTCAACGGCACGACCTCGCTCACGCTGACGCTCGTCAACCCGAACACCGCCACGGCACTCACCGGCCTCGCCTTCACCGACACCCTCCCGGCGGGCCTGACCGTCGCGCCGACCCCCGGTCTGGCCAACACCTGCGGCGGGACGGCCGCTGGAATCGCCGGTTCAGGGAGCGTCTCACTGACCGGCGCTTCCCTCCCCGCGGGCGGCTCGTGCACGGTCTCGCTCAACGTCGCGGGCACGACCGCCGGGGTGAAGAACAACAGCGTGCAGGTCACCTCGACCGAAGGCGGCACCAGCGGCACCGCGACCGCCTCCCTCACCGTGGCGAGCCCACCGACGATCGGCAAGGCGTTCGGCACCGCGTCGATTCCCCTCAACGCTACGACCTCACTCACGCTGACGCTCGTCAACCCGAACACCGCCACGGGGCTCACCGGCCTCGCCTTCACCGACAACCTCCCGGCGGGCCTGACCGTCGCGCCGACCCCCGGTCTGGCCAACACCTGCGGCGGCACGGCCACTGGAATCGCCGGTTCAGGGAGCGTTTCGTTGACCGGCGCCTCCCTCGCCAAGGGCGGCTCGTGCGCGGTCTCGCTCAACGTCGAGGGCACGACCGCCGGCGTGAAGAACAACAGCGTGCAGGTCACCTCGACCGAGGGCGCCGGCAACATCGCGACCGCCTCGCTCACGGTGGTGGACCCACCGACGATCAGCAAGGCGTTCGGCACCGCGTCGATTTCCCTCAACGCTACGACCTCACTCACGCTGACGCTCGTCAACCCGAACACCGCCACGGTACTCACCGGCCTCGCCTTCACCGACACCCTCCCGGCGGGCCTGACCGTCGCGCCGACCCCCGGTCTGGCCAACACCTGCGGCGGCACGGCCGCTGGACTCGCCGGTTCGGGGAGCGTCTCACTGACCGGCGCCTCCCTCGCCGCGGCCGGCTCGTGCGCGGTCTCGCTCAACGTCGAGGGCACGACCGCCGGCGTGAAGAACAACAGCGTGCAGGTCACCTCGACCGAAGGCGGCACCAGCGGCACCGCGACCGCGGCGCTCACCGTGATCGCACCGCCGTCGATCGCCAAGGCGTTCAACCCGGCGGCGATCGCCGTCAACGGGACGAGCACGTTGACGTTCACGCTGACCAACCCGAACGGCGGCACGGTGCTGACCGGCGTCGCGTTCACCGACACGCTGCCGACCGGCCTCACCGTCGCCACGTCGAGCGGCACGGCCTGCGGCGGGCCGGTGACGACCACGGCGCCCACCACCATCGCGCTCAGCGGCGCGAGCATCGGGACCGGCGGCCAGTGCCAGTTCTCCGTGACCGTGACCGGAGCGTCGGCCGGCCAGTACACCAACACGACCGACGCAGTCCCCTCGACCAACGGCGGCACTGGCAACAGCGCGACGGCCACCCTCGCGGTCGGAGCCCCCGACCTCACCGTCACCAAGAACCACACCGGCGCGTTCGCCCAGGCTGAGGTGGGGGCGCAGTACACGATCACCGCGAGCAACGTGGGCAGCGCGCCGACCGACGGGACGGCCGTCACGGTGACCGATGCGTTGCCGGCTGGCCTCACGGCGACGGCGATGTCGGGGACCGGGTGGAGCTGCAATGTTGGAACGGCGAGCTGCACGCGCAGCGACGCCCTCGCGGCCGGGACGAGCTGTCCCCCGATCACACTCACCGTGACCGTGGCCGCCAACGCTCCGCCGAGCCTGACGAACACGGTGACGGTCTCGGGCGGGGGCGACGCCAGCCCGGCGAACAACACCGGTAGCGACACAGCCACGATCAGCGCACCGATCCCGCTCCTCGGGGGACCCGGCCTCGCGGTGTTGATGCTCGCGCTCGTCGCCGTGGGAGCCTTCACCCTGGCGCGGCGGGGATAGGCGGGGAACCGGGCTCCGGCGACGCGACGCCGGCGCGGGCCGCCGGTCGATCCCACCGGCGCGCGGATTCCCGAGACGTGACCGAGCCGATCGCGGCGGCGGCGCCTGCGATCCGAAAAGGGCGCGAGTGGACCTTGGCGTTCCGCAGCACGCCAATGGCCGTGAACTGGGACAGCGTCGTCTCCGCCGCCTACCAGGAGCTGATCCCGACGCTGAGCACGAAGGGGCTCCTGCTGTTCGGCGCGTTGCTGGCGCTGGCCGGGCTGGTGGCGCTGCGCGCCATCCGCGGCTGACCGGCGAGGGACCGGAGAGCCGGCAGGACGCCGCGCGGCGTGGCGTGTGCGACGCTGGCGACCGGGGGACGGCCTCGGTAGGGTCCGCCGCGGGAGGGCCGGCGATGGGCGTGCGGATCGATCGCATCCGGCTGGGGATGACGAACTGCTTCCTGCTCCGCGGCGACGGCGCGGTGCTGGTGGACACCGGGATCCCCGGCAAGGCGAAGGCGTTCGCGCGCTCCCTTGCCCGACTCGGCGCGGATCCCTCCGCGGTGCGGTTGATCGTGATGACGCACGGGCACCTCGACCACGCCGGCTCGGCGCGGGCGATCCAGGCGGCGACCGGCGCGCCGATCGCGATGCGCGAGCCGGACCGCGGCTGGCTCGAGCGCGGCGAGGTGACGGCGCCGCCGGCGGTCACCGCGTGGGGCCGCGTCCTGATGGCCGCGCAGCGCCCGTTCGCCGCGCTCGTGCACCTGGAGAGGGCCAAGGTTGATCTCGTGATCGGTGACGAGGGGCTCGACCTCGCGCCGTTCGGCGTCGCCGGCCGGGTGATCCCCACACCGGGCCACACGCCGGGATCGGTGAGCGTGCTGCTGCCCTCCGGCGACGCGCTCGTCGGCGACCTGGCGATGAACGGCTTCCCGCTGCGGCACGGGCCGGGGGCGCCGATCTTCGCCGACGACCTCGAGCAGGTGCGCGCGGGCTGGCGCACCGTGCTCGACGCGGGCGCGACGACGATCCACCCGGCGCACGGGAGGCCTTTCCCCGCCGACGCGCTGCGCCGCGCGCTGGCGGCGTAAGCGCCGTCGGCCCGGCGCCGGGGTGCCGTCTCACCCTTGTGTGACGCGCGGTCATCCGCCGCGGTCGCCGGCGCGTGGCGGCGGCGCCGCCCTTGGACGCCTAATGCACTGCAAGGAATTGGTCAACCGTGGATTCCATGAACCGGCGCGAGGCGCTTGACCGGCGCTGGACCAGCGCTACAATCAGGTAAACGCTGGGATGGTCAAGGTGTTGAGGGCGCTCGCTGGGAATCGAGAGGAGATTGGCCCATGCGGTGCAACTTCGTTTTGACGCTGGGCCTGGTGGCGACGGGGACGATCGCAGCCGCCGCCTGGCCCGCCAACCCTCCGCTGCCGGCCGCCTTCGAGAGCCTGGTGCCGAGCGGGTACCGGCTGGTCTCGCCCACTTGTACGGAGGACGGCGACGGGGTCAAGGTCACGTTCATCGCCGCTCGTGAGGACCAGGGCCACCACCACGACTTCAACAGCTATTACTACGCAGAGATGTTCTTCCACCGCCTGCCGCAGGGACTGGGGCTGATCCTGACGAGGGCGCATCGGGTACAGGTGGCGCAGGGCATCGATTCCGCCCGCCGAACCTTTTCCGGACTCGGTTCCAACGCGCTCGTCGCCTACGAGCCTCCGACGGAGACCACGTACCATTGGGGCTGGGGGATCACACAGCGCGTCTCCCACCACCTTCGCCCCGCAGGGACGCTGCCCGACGACATCGAGTACCTCGGCCGATACTTCGGACTGATCCTGACGAAGACAATGGCGAGAGGCTTCCGGCTCTCAGTGCATGGTGTGGCGAGCAGCGCCGAGGCCGACCACTGGGCCGCCGCAGTGGCCGAGAAGATGGCGAGAACTCGGGCGGCATGCGGTCGGCCTTAGCTCTGCGGCTCAGAGCAGCGCGGTCGCACGCACCGTCGTGACACGCCCGGCGGCGTCAGCGCGGCACGCCGGGGCGGTAGGAGTAGAAGTGCGGCATCCACTGCGCGCGGGCGATCAGCTCGCCGAGCTCGGCGTCGCTGCGCAGCAGGCCGAGACCGGCGTCGCGCGCCTCGATCGCCACCGCCTTGGCGACGGTGAACGAGACGTCGCGGATCACGTCCATGCTCGGCAGCAGCAGCCCGCGCTCCAGCTCGTCGTCGCGCACCATCGCGGCGAGCGCCTTGCTGGCGCAGATGAACATGCGATCGGTCACCTTGGACGCCTGCGAGACCAGGGCGCCGAGACCGACGCCGGGGAACATGTAGAGGTTGTTGCACTGGGCGGCGGCGACCTCGCGCTCCCCCACCCGCACCGGCGCGAACGGGCTGCCGGTGGCGATCAGGGCGCGCCCGCCGGTGGCCGCGAGCGCCTCCTCGGCGGTGCACTCGCTCTTCGTCGTGGGGTTGGAGAGCGCCAGGATCACCGGCCGCGGGTCGTTGGCCGCCATCTGGCGCAGCACCTCCTCGTCGAACATCCCGCGCCTGGCGGTGTAGCCGACGAGCACCGTCGCCTTCGCGTTGCGCAGGACGTCCTTGAGGTCGATGCGGCCCGGTGAGGCGAGCTTCCAGCCCGCGACGTCCTCGCGCTTCTGCGCGAACGGCCGCTGCTCCTCCTCAAGCTTGGGGTCGTCCTCGACGAGCAGGCCCTGGACGTCCACCGCGAAGATGCGGCGGCGGATCTCGTCCTCCGCCAGGCCGTCGTCGCGCAGGATCGCGCGGATCGCGTGCGCGGTGCCGGTGCCCGCCTGGCCCATGCCGACGATGACGAAGCGCTCGCGCTCGAAGTTGCTCTTCTTGATGCGCATCGCGGTGAGCATCGCGGCGCTGGCGGTGACGCCGGTGCCCTGGATGTCGTCGTTGAACGAGAGGCAGCGGTCGCGGTAGCGCTTCATCAGCTTGAACGCCTTGTGCTTGGCGAAGTCTTCCCACTGCAGCAGGGCGTCGGGGAAGTTGCGCCGCACGCCGACGACGAAGCGCTCGATGAAGCGGTCGTACTCCTCGCCCTCGAGGCGCGGCTTGCGGATGCCCATGTAGAGCGGGTCGTCGAGCAGGCGCTGGTTGTTGGTGCCGACGTCGAGGCTCACCGGCAGGCAGCACGCCGGGTGGATGCCGGCGGCGGCGACGTACAGGCTGATCTTGCCGACCGGGATCCCCATCCCGTCGGAGCCGAGGTCGCCGAGGCCGAGGATGCGCTCGCCGTCGGTGACCACGATCAGGCGCACGTGCGGCAGCGAGACGTTGGCGAAGATCTGGTCGATGTTGGCGATGTTCTCGGGGTGGATGTAGACGCCGCGCGGGCGCCGCATGATGTGCGAGAGCTGCAGGCACGCCTGGCCGACGGTGGGGGTGTAGACGATCGGCAGCATCTCGGACAGGTTCTCGACGAGCAGGCGGTAGAACAGCGTCTCGTTGCGGTTGAGCAGGCCGAGCAGGAACAGGTAGCGCTCCATGTCGTCGGGCTTGCGGCGGTAGCTCTCGAGGCTGCGCGCGACCTGCTGCTCGAGGGTGGAGACGCCGTACGGGTGCAGGCCGACGAGGCCGAGGCTCGCGCGCTCGTTGACGGTGAAGTGGGAGCCCTTGTTGAGCAGCGGGTCGGAGAACAGCTGCTGCCCGCGCAGGTAGACCTCGTAGTACTCCTCGCCAGTGAGGGCGTCGATCTGGAAAGAGAATGTCTTCATTTCCGCCTATCCTTTCGCAGGACGCAAGTGCAAATCCTTCACAAGCACATCATACGCTGCTCGCCACCGGAGCGCCAGCGGCCGCGCTCGTCTACGCGCCTGCGCCGGCCCGCGCTTCGGCGCCAACCCAGCCTACCTCACCCCGACAAGCCGGTGGTACACGGGAGGCCGCGCGCAAGTGATTCAGCGGGCCGCCACGGTGGGCTTGCGCACCCCTGGCGATGCGCCAGGCGGCGACGCACGCCACGGCCCCGACCCGCGACCTCCCCCTCGGCCGGTGCGGCATCCCCGCCGCCGGCGCTGCCGGGTCGTTCAACTTCACCGTCGTCATCGGCACCCAGAGCGGCGACCTGCGCCTCTACCCCACGGCCGCAACCGGCCGCTCGTCTCCACGATCAGCCGAAAGGCCGCCACCGGCGCCTCGGCCAACGCCGCCATCGTGCCACTCGGTACTTCCGGCTCGAACACGGTCAAGAGCCACGCCTCCGCTGCGGCCGCTCTCGTCATCAGCCTCAACGGCCGCGGTGCCCTGAGCAGCGTGGCGACCTGCCCGAACGCCCCGACCGCGGGCGCCACGGCCGGCGACGGCCCCAACGTGACGATGACGCCCAGCGGGGCTACGGTTCCGGTCGCGGCGTGCGTGGCCGCGGGGCGCGTGTCCGCGGGCGGAAAGCGCAGCCGAGGCCGCACGGCCGCCGGCCCCCTCGTACCAGCCGAGGCGAGCCAAGGGGCGCGGCGCTCCGGCGGGCCGAGGCTAGAATGGCGCCGAGATTGGAGAGCGCGCGCTGTGGCCCCCACACTGGATCTGAGGACGTTGGGCGTTGCGATCATGCTCGTCGACGCCGCGCTCGGCGCCGCGCTCGTGCTGTTCTGGCGCACGCAGAAGACGTACCCCGGGTTCGGCCACTGGACGCTGTGCCAGGCCGTGGCGCTCGTCGCGTATCTGCTCCTGAGCGTGCGCGGCGCGCTGCCGGCGCCGCTGCTCGCTCTCGCGCTCGGCGGGCTGATGGTGGCCGGCGCCACGCTGCGATCGCTGGGGATCCTGCTCTTCTTCGGCCGGGCACGGGGCTACGCCGCCGATGCCATCGCCGGCGCCGTCACCTTATTCGCGATCGCCTGGTTCTCGCTCGTCACTGACGCGCCGGCCGTGCGCGTCCTCGCGGCGGTGCTGGGCGTGGCGTTCGTCATGGGCCGCGCAACCGCTGCCCTCGGCCCCGCGCTGCGGACCTCGCGCGCCCAGGCCGCGGTGGCGATCGCGTTCCTGCTCCTCTGGCCCGCCGTCCTGCTCGCCTTCGTGGCGGCGTGGGCGGCCTCGGCCCCCGGCGGCACGGTCTTCGCCTTCGCCGCCGAGATCAAGGAGTTCCTGCTCTTCCTGCTCGTGTACGACGTCGCGAT
>JAJXUY010000186.1 GCA_021782525.1 Acidobacteriota bacterium
GGCGCCTCCGGCGCGCACACCGCGTCGGGGTACGCCGCCACCGTGCCGGTGCGCAGCGCGACCACGTCGGGGAACGAGGCGCCGCAAGCGTGCCGGAGCCGAGCCGCGTCGCCGGTCGAGACCGGGAGCGGCCACGGTGGCAGCGGCCGCGGCGGCGGCAACCGCAGCTCGCCCTCCGCGACCGCGGCGAGGGGATCGCCGGCGCCCAGCCGCTCGGCGAGGAACGCGCGCGCCGCCTCGGGAACCGAGAAACGCTCCCCGGCGAGACCCCACCCGTTCCACCGCCGCTCGCGCTCGGGCATTGGCTGCGATGGTAGCGCAGCTCGACCTGCGAGGGTCGGGCGAGGGTCGTGGTCCGGGGTCCGTGGACCGTGGTTCGTGACGAGCCGAGGCTGTGGGTCGTGGATCTAGAGAGGAACGACCGGGCGGCTCAGGGCAGTGGGAGCAGCGTGCGCGCGATCGCCCAGAAGTGGGCCGCGGAGCCGGCCATCACGAACAGGTGGAAGATCTCGTGGAAGCCGAACACGCCGGGGACGGGGTCGGGCTTCTTGACCGCGTAGATCACCGCTCCGACCGTGTAGAAGAGGCCGCCGAGGCCGAACCAGAACAGGCTGGCCGGCGGGAGGCGGTGGAGCAGCGGCCAGATCGCCACGATCACGAGCCAGCCGAGGCCGAGGTAGAGCCCGACCGAGAGCCAGCGCGGCGCGTCGATCGCGAAGATCGCGATGAACATCCCGGCGAGGGCGAGCGCCCACACCGCGCCGAACAGCGACCACCCCCACGGCCCGCGCAGCGGCACCAGACACAACGGCGTGTACGTCCCCGCGATGAGCAGGAAGATCGCCACGTGGTCGAGCTGCCGCAGCACCCGCCGGGCGTGCTCGGAGACCGGCAGCAGGTGGTAGAGCGTACTGGCGATGTAGAGCAGGATCAGGGAGATGCCATAGACGATGAACGCCGCGAGGTGCCACCACTTGTGGTAAACCGCCGCCAGCGTCACCAGCACCGTGGCGCCGATCACCGCCGCGATGGCGGCGCCGAGATGAGTAAAGCCCGAGACCGGGTCGCGCACCAGCCGCATCAGTGGTGCCCCCGGGGCGCGCGAGGAACGATCGTCACCGGCACGTCGTCATTGTACGGCCCGCCAGGGCGTCGCCCTATGTGGGGGGTTGCCAGATGCGAGGTGATGACCTAGAATATAACCGTTTGGTGATGGAGTGATGAATGGACTCCGCCACCGGGGCGGCGAGCCCCGCGCCCCACGGAGGAAGACATGGCCGTCAAAGAGCTGACGAACGAGAACTTCAATGAGACGATCGAGAGCAACGACATCGTCTTCATCGACTTCTGGGCGGAGTGGTGCGGTCCGTGCCGGGCGTTCAAGCCGACGTTCCACGCCGCGGCCGAGAAGCACCCCGAGATCGCGTTCGCGTCGTGCGACACCGAGGCGCAGCAGGAGCTGGCGGCGGCGTTCGGCATCCGCTCGATCCCGACGCTCGCGATCTTCCGCGAGAAGGTGCTGCTCTTCGCCCAGCCCGGGATGCTGCCGGCCGAGGCGCTCGAGGACCTCGTCGGCAAGGTCAAGGAGCTCGACATGGCCGCGGTCCACGCCGAGGCGGCCAAGCAGCAGCAGACCGCCAACGCCTGATCCACGGCCGGGCCGACCGCGGCCCTGCGGCTGCGGCCGGCCTCGCCGCGCTGCCGCCATCTGTTGACGGAGTGTTTCGCCGGCCTGTACCGTTCCCGGTAGCAGGGAGGCGGGGGCGCGCATGAGCGAGGAGCGGCGAACGACCCACGCGGTGCGCGTCGGGCACGTCCAGATCGGCGGCGGCGCGCCGGTGGTGGTGCAGTCGATGACCTCCACCGACACCGCCGACGTGGCGGCCACGACGGCGCAGGTGCTCGCGCTGGCGAACGCCGGCTCGGAGCTGGTGCGGGTCACGGTCAACCTGCCGGAGGCGGCCGCGGCGGTGCCCGAGATCCGCTCGCGCCTCGACGACGCCGGCTGCGCCGTCCCCCTGATCGGCGACTTCCACTACAACGGCCACATCCTGCTGCGCGACTTCCCGGCGTGCGCGCGGGCGCTGGCGAAGTACCGCATCAACCCGGGCAACGTGGGCCACGGCGCCAAGCGCGACGAGCAGTTCGCGGCGATCTGCCGCATCGCCGCCGACAACGGCAAGCCGGTGCGCATCGGCGTCAACGCCGGCTCGCTCGACGCCGAGCTGGTGGCGGCGAAGATGGCGGAGAACGCGGAGCGCGGCCTCGGCCGCAGCTCGGACGCGGTCATCGACGAGTGCATGGTGATCTCGGCGCTCTCCTCGACCGAGCTCGCCCTCGCCTCCGGTCTCTCCACCGGGCAGGTCGTGATCTCGTGCAAGCTGTCGCAGCCGCGCGAGCTGATCGCCGTCTACCGCGACCTCGCGGCGCGCACCGAGCAGCCGCTCCACCTCGGCCTCACCGAGGCCGGGATGGGGATCAAGGGGCTGGTCTGGTCGGCGTCGGCGATCGGGATCCTGCTCGCCGAGGGGATCGGCGACACGATCCGCGTCTCGCTCACCCCGCGCCCGGGCGGCGACCGCCGCGACGAGGTGATCGCCGCCTGCGAGCTGCTGCAGGCGCTCGGCCTGCGCTCGTTCGCCCCCTCGGTGACCTCGTGCCCGGGGTGCGGCCGTACCACGAGCACCACGTTCCAGGCGCTCGCCGAGCGCATCGAGGGCTACGTGCGCGAGCGGATGCCGGAGTGGAAGCTCCGCCATCAGGGGGTCGAGACGATGCGCCTGGCCGTGATGGGGTGCGTCGTCAACGGACCGGGCGAGTCGCGCGCCGCCAACATCGGCATCTCCCTGCCCGGCACCGGCGAGGCGCCGTCGTGTCCGGTGTTCGTCGACGGGGAGAGGTTCACGACGCTCAAGGGCGGCTACGAGGAGCTGGCGGCGGCGTTCACCGCCCTCGTCGAGGACTACGTCGCGACCAGGTACCCCGCCGCCGCGGCCGGTACCCCGCCGCGCGGGTAGGCCGCCTCGGCTACCATGAGGGCGGAGGGTCCGATGATCCATCTCGCCGTCCTCGCCGCGGCGCTCGCCGCGCCGCTCACCCCCGTGCAGCCCGTCCGCTTCGCCGACGTCTTCACCGACGCCACGTTGCGCGTCGACACCTACCACACCGGCAACGCGAGCGAGGAGGTCGTGACGCTCGACCGCGTGCTGCGGCAGGGGAGCTGGGCCGGCAGCGAGCGCCACCTCACCGATACGTTCGGCGTCGGGCGCTACCTCGCGACCGTCACCGACCCGGTCTCCGGCGTCCTCCTCTTCTCGCGCGGGTACGACACCTACTTCGGCGAGTACCGCACCACCGCGGCGGCCGAGAAGGGGGCGCGGCGCACGTTCTCCGAGTCGGTCCTCATCCCCTGCCCGAAGAAGCCGGTGCGGTTCGCGATCGCGGTACGGCAGCGCGACGGCGCCTGGCGCGAGATCTTCGCCACCGAAATCGACCCGGCCTCGACGGCGATCGTCGCGGCCCCCCTCGATGCGGGCGTCACCGTGATCGAGGCGGCGCACGGCGGCGACCCGCACCACGCGGTCGACATCGCGGTCCTCGCCGAGGGGTACACGGCGGCGGAGGAGAAGAAGTTCCGCGCCGACCTCGCGCGCTTCGTCAAGCTCTTCTTCACCCAGGAGCCGTACGCCGGCCACAAGGGGGAGTTCAACATCCGCGGCGTCTTCACGCCGTCGCAGGAGAGCGGCATCTCGGAGCCGAGCTGGGGCGTCCACCGCAACACCGCGCTCGGCGCCACCTTCGACTCGCTCGGCTCCGAGCGCTACGTGCTCACCGAGGAGAACCGCCGCGTGCGCGACCTCGCGGCGCACGTGCCGTACGACGCGCTCATGATCATGGTCAACTCGGCGCGCTACGGCGGCGGCGGGATCTACAACCTCTACTGCACCTTCACCGCCGACAACCAGTGGTCGAGCTACGTCTTCCTGCACGAGTTCGGGCACTCGTTCGCCGGCCTCGCCGACGAGTACTACACCTCGTCGGTGGCGTACAGCGAGTTCTACCCGAAGGGGGTGGAGCCCGACGCGCCGAACATCACCGCGTTGCTCGACCCGGCCCGGCTCAAGTGGCGCGCGCTGGTGACGCCGGGCACGCCGATCCCGACCCCGTGGGAGAAGGCCGGCTTCGACGCGATCGACACCGCGTACCAGAAGGTCCGCGAGGAACTCAACGCCAAGATCGCGGCCGCCAAGCGCGCCGGGGCGCCGCGCGCCGAGGTCGAGAAGATGCAGGACGAGTCGGAACGCCTGTCGCGCGAGAACGCCGCCAAGGTGGACGCGTACCTCGCCAAGTCGCGCTTCGTCGGCCAGGTGGGCGCATTCGAGGGCGCCGGCTACGCCTCGACCGGGCTGTACCGGCCGATGCTCGATTGCATCATGTTCAGCAAGGGCGCCAAGCCGTTCTGCCAGGTCTGCCAGCAAGCGCTGCTGCGCGTGATCGAGCACGACGCCGACTAGGGGCCGGCCGGTGGCGCGCTTGACCGGCCAGGTGGCGCTCGTGACCGGCGCGTCGTCCGGGATCGGGGCGGCGCTCGCGCGCGAGCTCGCCCGCCGCGGCGCCGCGGTGGCGC
>JAJXUY010000187.1 GCA_021782525.1 Acidobacteriota bacterium
GCGCACGAGCACGCCGGCGCCGTGGCAGCGCGGGCAGGCGCCGCCGCGGGCGCGGCCGCTGCCGCGGCAGGTGCTGCACGTCACCTCGCGCCGCACCGGCACCACGACGCTGGCTCCGCGCACGGCGTCGGCGAGGTCGAGCTCGGCCACCGCCTCGACCGGCGCTTCCGCCTGGGCGGCGGCGGACCGCCCGAAGCCGCCGAACATGTTGCCGAAGATCTCGCCGAGGTCGGCGAAGCCGCCGAACGAGTGGACGTCGAACCCGGCGCCCGCGGGCGTGCCGCGCGGGCGCTGTCGCGGGCCCGGTGCGGCCCCGCCCTCGTCCACGGTGCCGAAACGATCGTACTGCGCTCGCTTGCCGGCGTCCGCCAGCACCTCGTGTGCCTCCTGGATCTCGCGGAAGCGTTTGGCCGCCTCAGGGTTTCCCGGGTTCACATCGGGGTGGAAGCGGCGCGCCAGCTTGCGGTACGCCTTCTTGATCTCGTCCGCGCTGGCGCCCCTCGCGACCCCGAGCACCTCGTACAGGTCTCTCATGCACCGTCCCCAGCGGCGTTCAGCCGCGTCACAAATATGAGCGCATCCTTGTAAACTTTCAAGGGCGATTACGCTTAACTTGACAGCCTCGTTAGGCTTGGTGGCCGCCCTATTGTCAGGTTGCGCTTGTGTTTCCCCAGAGCCGATGGAAGGTAACGCATTCCATGGGGATATCTTGCATGTGTGTAATGACAGAGGCGTAACCGGAGGTCTCGTCCTTTTTCCCGCCAATTTCAAAAGCGAAATTCGTGTAGTGCGGCATATCCGAGTGGGGACTACAGTACACGACCGACCCAACGAACAAAACCTTGATGAACGGGACGGAGAAAGTTGTGATGATGTTGCGGCCGATTTGCTCGGCGCTCAGTTGATCTTCGTCGGGCGGAACCCGAACGAACTCACCAGGGAAGAGGATTGTGCCAGAATGCTCGTCCCCGGCGATCTGTTCCAGGGCCGACTTCGCGGTCTTGCCCTGTTCCTCTCCGATTCTGCTGCGGTCAAGCCCTGGCAAACTAGACAGAATGAGAGCCGTTCGGAAATTCAGCCGTCTTGCAACAGAGCGACCGCTGTTTTCAATGACCAAGAGGAGAGGAAACTGTGCCCTGCCAGAATGGGGGTCAAAGGTAATTCCCCCCTGCGCCTCCGCGCTGACTTGAAGCCACGGGCGGTCCATGGCATCAAGTTGTCTTGCGGCTATGTCAACCTGTCTCTTGGCCACTTCAAGGCTATCAAATGCCGCTCCGACCATACTTTGTGTTTCACGAGCGGCCTTTGCGGTCGCCTCCGCCATCCTGTCGGTGGCCCCCACGTACTGATTCAGCAGCCCAACTTGGGTATTGGCATTTTCTGCAAGCCGAAAGGTGGCGTAGGCCATCAACAGCGTCCCCATCACCATGAGGAGTGTCAGGCCCGCGTTGATCCATGGGAGCGCCTTGGCCCCGTCATTCTCGTGGTGACTTGGGTTGGCGGCATCTTCGAGATCTGTGGTGTGTTTCTTTACCGACACGGGAGGATTGGAATCTGGCTTATTGGTACTGGAGGCGCGCTGTGTATTGTCGCCCAAATTGTTGTGCTGTTCAGCCTTGGTGGCTGCCGGTGGGCTCTCACTCTGTGGGGATTGTTGTGATGGAGAAATGGGAGCCGCCTGGGCAGCAAGAGCCAATAGTACCGCACAGAGCACCGGTATCCCTCCCGTCACAGCAGATTTCTATTCGTCGCTGCTGGGAGTGTACTCCTTCTCTGGCTTGCCCGTGTCGCGCGGATTTCTCAAGGCGAGCAACCCGGCGATTGCCGTATCAAAATCAAGCGGATGCAGACTCACTGGCCGAAGCCTCTCCTTCGGCTCGGGGAGCGGTTGCTTCTTCTTCCTGGTCGGCTTGGTCCGGGCGCCGATGCCCATCACGATCCCGCCACGACAAGAGCGAACATGTTGGCGTCCTTTCGGTTGTTGTACCGGAACGAGAACTCGTTGAGGTACAGCGGCAGGTAGTCGCGGGAGACCTTGTGGAACGTCCCGACGATGCCGCGCTTGAGCTGCGACCAGAACGAGTCGATGTTCGCGGTGTGGACGTTGCCGCGGACGTACTCGCCGCGGGTGTGGTTGACCGTGCCGTGCGGCAGTCCAATGCGCTTGTAGTTCTCGTGTTCGTCCGAGGCGACCAGTGTGACCTTCTCCGAGACGGTGGCGCGAACGAACCCAACCATCGTGGCTTCCTTGGTGTTCTGGATAACCTTGGCGATGACGTTGCCCTTGCGGGAAATGGCGCCGATGACGGCCACCTTGCCGGACGTACCACGCTTGCCGTCGCGGACCTTCATGCTGGTACCGTCCACGCGCCGGCCGTGGCGGTTCTTGGCCTTGCCACCGACGTAGGTCTCGTCAACCTCGACGACGCCCGTCAGCTTCTTGAACTCGGGGCTCTGCATCGCGGCCCGGATGCGGTGGCACATGTACCAAGCGGTACGGTAGGAACCGGCACCGATCATGCGCTGTACCTGGAGGGCGCTGATGCCCTTCTTGCTCTGGCACATGAGGTAGATCACCTGGAACCACGTCCGCAGCGGGACGTTGGTGTTCTCGAAGATCGTCCCAACCAGGGGAGAGAACCGGTAGCCGTTGGGCGCGCACGCCATGCACTGCCACGTCCAGGGCCGGGTAAGGCGGTAGACCTTGGCGTTGCCACAGCGAGGGCAGCACGCGCCGTTCGGCCACCGCGTCTGCACGAGGTACTCGCGGCATGAATCTTCGGTCGGAAACCGCTCGGCGAGTTGGGCTAGCGTCATCATGCAACCAACATAGGCTCTTGGTCGGTCTTTGTCAAGTAGGGCATAATCGCCCTTTCAAGTGCTCCGCCGGGGGCCGACCGTCATCCGGCGGCGCGGGCGCCGCCGCGCTAGAATGCGCGCATGTCGCTGGCCGCCGGGGTCGTGCTGACCCCCGTTCTCGGGGTGATGGCCACGCGCGGCAGCCGCTCGCTGGCCGGCGTCGCGGCCGCGGCGCTGCTGGTCTGGCTCAACGTCTGGTGGGTGCTGCCGCTGGCCGGCATCCACGCCCTCGAGGCGGCCGTCCCCGCGTTTCTCGCCGCCGCGCAGCCCCCGTTCGTGATGACCGTCGGCCACCTGCTCGCCATCGTACTGCTGCTCGGGGCCTCCGGGCTGTTCTCGCCGCGCGCCGGCAGCCCGGCCGACCTGGCGCTCAAGGCCGCCCGCCGCGGCGACCATCGCGCCGCCGGGGAGTACTGGCTCGAGGGAGGCTCCCCTCGCCGGGCGCTACGCTGCTTTCTGCGCGGGCGGGCGTGGGGGCGCGCCGCCGAGATCGCCCGCTCACGCGGCCAGATCGTGCGTGCCGCCGAGCTGTTGCGCCGCGAGGGGGGCGACTCACTCGCCACGGCGGCGCAGCTTTTCAGCCGCGCCGGCCGCGAGCGCGAGGCCGCGGCGAGCTGGCTGCGCTGCGGCCAGCACCTGATCGAGCGCGGCCGCCCCGAGGAGGCGATCGAGCCGTTCGCGCGGGCCGGCGACCCGCGCCGGGCCGCGCACGCGGTCGAGCTGGCACTCGAAGGGCACCGCCTGCGGCCGGCTCACGCCGAGGCCGCGATCCGCATCGCCCGCGACGCGCACCAGCCGGCGCTGGCCGCGGCGGCGGCACAGGCGTGCGGCCGCCACCGCGAGGCCGGCGACCTCTTTCTCGCCGCCGAGCAGCCGCTCGACGCGGCGCGCTCGTTCGCGCAGGCGGGGGAGGCGATGCGCGCGGCCGAGGCGCTGCGTCGGGGCGGCCGGACCGAGGATGCGGCGCGCATCCGCGGCCACGCTCTGCTCGAAACCGGCCAGGTCGAGCAGGCCCTCGAGGAGTACCGGGCCGCGGGGATGGAGGCGGAGGCCGCCGCGGTGCTCGAGCGGCTGGAGCGATACCGCGAGGCGTTCGAGGCCTATTGCACGGCCGGCTCACCGCGCGAGGCGGCGCGGGTGGCTCGCGCGCACCTCGACCCTCGCGACGCCGCGCCGCTGTTCGCCGAGCTCGGCGACTGGGGCGAGGCCGGGGAAGCGTGGGAGGCGGCGGGCGTGTTCGCCGAGGCCGCGCGCTGCCACGAGCAGGCCGGCGACATCGTGCGCGCCGAGGAGGCGCTGGCCCACGGTGGCCTCACCGCCGAGCGCGCCGCGTTGCTGGCGAGGTCGGGGCGGGTGGAGGACGGTTTTCGCGCCCTGGTCGCCGCCGGCGAGCCGGCTGCGGCGTGGGCGTTGCTCTCGCCGCACGACGGCGCGTTCCCCGACCTTGCGGAACCGCTGGTCGCGGTCGGCGCGTGGCTCGCGGAGCACGGCGACACGACGGCGGCGATCAGCGCGGTGCAACGCGCCGTCGGCGGGGTGCCGATGCGGCGCGAGCTGTTGCCCGCCGGGTACGTGCTGGCGGACCTGCTCGAGACACACGGCGACCTGCGTGCGGCCGAGGAGGCGTGGCACCGGGTCGTCGAACTCGACTACGCGTTCCGCGACGCCGGCCAGCGACTGCAGCGCGTCGCCGCGCAACGCGCCGCGGCCGACTCCGCCGCTTCCGGGCCGCAGGCCGTGCCCGCGCGCGAGCCGGCGGGCGC
>JAJXUY010000188.1 GCA_021782525.1 Acidobacteriota bacterium
GCCGGCGTGACCAAGCCGGTTCTCTACTACCACTTCGGCAACAAGGAAGGGATCTTCCTGACGATGATGCGGGAAGCGGTCGCCGAGTTCGAGGCGACGGCGGCGGCGGCGGTGGACGAGCCGGGGACGTCGCGAGCCCGCATCGCGGGCTTCCTCGACCGGATGTTCGACCTCGTGCTCCAGCACCTCGACGTGATGCGTGTGATCGACGCCATCTACTACGGGCCCCCGCAGGGGGCGCCGTTCTTCGACTTCGAAACGATCCACCAGCGTTTCATCGAGACGCTGGCCGGCCTGGTGCGGGAGGGGATGGCGGCGGGAGAGCTGCGCCCCGGCGATCCCGAGGACGTGGCGTGGGTACTCGTCGGGCCGTTCGAGGTCGCGCGTGGGATGAGCCTGTGCCACCCCGAGGCGGAGTTCGGACGCACGCGCCTTGCCCGTCTCGTCCAGGTGGTGTTCGACGGTGTTGTGACCGACTCGGCAAAGGAGTCTTCGCGATGAGAACGATGCTCAAGGCGGCAACCGCAACCGTGATCCTGGCGCTGGCGGTGTCCGGCTGCTCGAAGAGCGGCGAGGGCCAGGACGCGCTCGGCGGCAAACCGGCGGTGGCGGTGGAGGTGGCGAGCGCCGCGCCCACGACCCTGGCCCAGGCGATCGATGTCGTCGGGACGCTCGAGCCGAAGTACTTCGCCGACGTGAAGTCAGAGTTCACGGCCATCGTCACCGAGGTGTACGTGACGCAATGGGTGCACGTGGACAAGGGCGCGCCGCTCGCGCGGCTCGACACCCGCGATGCAGAAGCCACCCGTCGCGCCGCGGCCGCGATGGCGCTACAAGCCGACGTGGCGGCCACTCGGGCCAAGCGCGAACTGGAGCGCGCGGTGAAGCTCAAGGACCACGGTCTCCTCACCCAGCAAGCCCTCGACGACGCGCGCTCCGCGTCCGAGGCGGCGGCCGCGGCCGCGCAGGCGGCGGCGGCGGAGCTGGGGGTCGCCGAGACACGCCTCGCCAAGGCGGTCATTCGGGCCCCGATGGCAGGAACCGTGGCGCTGCGGACCGTCAGCGTCGGCGACCGGGTCGAGAACATGGGCAGCGGCGAGCCGATGTTCCGCATCGTGGACAACCGCGTGCTCGACCTCACGGTGAGCGTGCCCTCGGCCCGCTCGGCCGCGATCGCGGTTGGGCAGAAGCTCGACTTCACCGTCGACGCCTATCCGGGGAAGACGTTCTCCGGCCGTGTTTCGCACATCAACCCGACGGCGGACGCCGCGAGTCGGACGGTCAGGCTGATGGTGGAGGTCCCGAACCAGGGCGGAGAGCTGCGCGGCGGGACGTTCGTCAAGGGCCGCATCGCGACGGGAGAGCGCACCGGCGTGCTGCAGATCCCGCGCGCCGCGCTGCTGTCGTGGGACGTCGAGCGCGGCACTGGCGAGGTGTTCGTCGTCACCGGCGACACCGCCGAGCGCCGCACCGTCAAGACCGGCGAGACCACGGCCGACAACGTGGAGGTGGTCGAGGGCCTCGCCGCCGGCGAGAAGGTCGTCGTCCGCGGCGGCTTCAACCTGCGGCCCGGCGACCGGGTGCAGATCTCGGCGCCGCAGGGGGCGTAGGCCATGTTCCTCTCCAACCTCTCGATCAAGCGGCCGGTCCTCGCCACCGTGATGATCCTCGCGCTCGTGACGCTCGGCGTGTTCTCGTTCCGCCGGCTCGCGATCGACATGATGCCCGACGTGGAGATCCCGGTGCTGTCGATCACGACCGAGTTCCCCGGCGCTTCGCCCGAGACCGTCGAGCGCGAGGTCACCAAGCGCATCGAGGAGGCCGTCAACCCGATCTCCGGCGTCAAGCACGTGCAGTCGGTCTCGCGCGAGGGCCTCTCGAGCGTCATCGTCGAGTTCCAGCTCGAGGTCAAGATCAACGACGTCTCGCAGGAGGCGCGGGCCAAGATCAACGCGATCCGCCGCGAGCTGCCGGAGGGCATGAAGGAGCCGGTCATCCAGAAGTTCGACTTTGGCGCGATGCCGGTCATTTCCCTCGCGGTGCGCTCGAAGGTGCTCAACCCGCGCGACCTGACCACCCTGGCCGACCGCAAGATCAAGCGCCGCCTCGAGAGCGTCGCCGGCGTCGCCAAGGCCAAGCTCGTCGGGGCGTCGAAGCGCGAGGTGGCGGTCTACCTCGACCCCGGGCGGCTCGACGCTCTCGGCATGGGCGTGGACGAGGTCGTGGCCGGCCTGCGCGCGGAGAACGTCAACACGCCGCTCGGCCGCCTCAACCGGGGCGGCACCGAGATGCCGCTGCGGGTGTCGGGGAAGCCCGGCAACGTGGACTCCTACCCGGCGATGGTGATCGCACGCCGCGGCGGCCAGCCGATCACCCTCGGCGACGTCGCGACCGTGGCCGACACCGTCGAGGAGCAGCGCTCGCTCGCCCTGATCAACGGCGAGCCGGCGGTCGCCATCGACATCACCAAGCAGACGAAGGCCAACACCGTCGCGGTGGTCGACGCGGTGAAGAAGACCGTCGCCGAGCTCGCGCCCGAGCTGCCGGCGGGAACCGAGATCCAGATCGTGCGCGACAGCTCGGTGTTCATCCGCGACTCGGTCAGGGACGTCCAGACCACCCTCGTGCTCGGCGGCCTGCTGACGATCGTCATCGTCTTCTGCTTTCTGAACTCGTGGCGGTCCACGGTGATCACCGGCCTGACGCTGCCGATCTCCGTGATCTCGTCGTTCATCGTCATGTACTTCCTCAACATGACGCTCAACACGTTGACGCTGATGGCGCTGTCGCTCGCGATCGGGCTGCTCATCGACGATGCGATCGTCGTGCGGGAGAACATCGTCCGCCACCTCGAGCACGGCGAGGACCATTTCACCGCCGCCCGCAACGGCACCAGCGAGATCGGCCTCGCGGTGCTGGCGACCTCGATGTCGATCATCGCGGTGTTCGTCCCGGTCGCGTTCATGAAGGGGATCATCGGCCGCTTCTTCTTCCAGTTCGGCCTCACGGTGGCGTTCGCGGTGCTGGTGTCGCTGTTCGTCTCGTTCACGCTCGACCCGATGCTCTCGTCGCGCTGGTTCGACCCCGACATCGAGCGCAAGGGCAAACGCAACTTCGTGCAGCGCGCCCTCGACCGCTTCAACGCGGCGTTCGAGCGCACCGCGGACCGCTACAAGGGGGTCGTCGGGTGGTCGCTCGACCACCGCGCGGTCGTGCTCGGCCTGGCCGCCCTCGCCTTCGCGGCCGGGCTCGCGGTGTTCGCGGCCCTGCAGTCCGAGTTCATGACGCCGATGGACCAGGGGGAGTTCGTCGTCCGCTTCAAGAGCGCCCCCGGCTCGTCGATCGTCGAGACCCGCTCCCGCCTCGAAGAGGTGCTCAAAGCGCTCGCCGAGCGCAAGGAAGTCGTGTACACCTACGCCTCGATCGGCGCCGGCGACGCGGACACCGTCCGCGACGCCATGGTCTTCGTCAAGCTCGTCGACCGCAGCGAGCGCAAGACGGGCCTCAAGCAGTTCCTCGGCGAGGAGCGCCGGCGGCTCGAGCGGATCCCCGGCATCGAGCTGTCGGTGCAGGAGGACCCGGACGCCTTCCAGAAACCGCTGCAGCTCGCCGTCCGCGGCGACGACATCCCGACGCTCAAGCGCTACGCCGGCGCGATCAAGAAGGAGCTGTACACGGTGCCCGGCATCGTGGACCTCGAGGCGACGATGGAGCAGGACCTGCCCGAGTACCGCCTGGCGGTGGACCGCCAGCGGGCGGCCGCCATGGGGCTGGGCACGAGCGCCGTGGCGAGCACGGTCGGCGTCCTGGTCGGCGGCGAGGCGGTCTCGACCTACGAGGACGAGACCGGCGAGGCGGTCGACGTGCGCCTGCGTCTGCCGGCGGCGCTGCGGCAGGACGTCACCCAGGTCGGCGACCTGCGGATCTCGGTCCCGACCAAGGCCGGCCCGGCGCTCGTGCCGCTCGCCGACCTCGTCACCTTCACGCGCGCGGTGTCGCCAGCGGAGATCAGCCGGCGGGACCTCACGCGGCAGGTCGTGATCGACGCCAACCTCGACAACCTGCCGCTCGGCACGGCGGGCGAGAAGGCGATGGACGTCGCCGGCCGCGTCAAGCTGGCGCCCGGCTACAAGCTCGTCATGCAGGGCGACACCGAGATGATGGTGGAGTCGTTCGGCTACATGGGCGAGGCGTTGTTCCTCGCGATCGTCTTCGTGTACCTGATCCTGGCGGCCCAGTTCGAGTCGTTCATCGACCCGCTCGCGATCATGCTGTCGCTGCCGCTCGCGGTCGTCGGCATGGCCGGGATGCTGCTGATCACCGGCGACACCATCAGCATCATGTCGCTCATCGGCCTCATCATGTTGATGGGCCTGGTGACCAAGAACGCGATCCTGCTCGTGGACTTCACCAAGGTGCTGCGCGGCCGCGGCATGGAACGGCGCGAGGCGCTGATCACCGCCGGGCGCACGCGGTTGCGTCCGATCATGATGACCACGTCGGCGATGATCTTCGGCATGCTGCCGCTGTTCTTCGCCCTCGGCAAGGGCGCCGAGTTCCGCGCCCCGATGGCGCGCGCGGTGGTCGGCGGCCTCATCACCT
>JAJXUY010000189.1 GCA_021782525.1 Acidobacteriota bacterium
CCGCACCTGGGGGTCCACCTCCGTAGGGAACGCCCCGCGCTCGAGCCAGTCGAATACCTCGTCATAGGTGCAGCGGCGGCGCGAACGAAAGACGCTGCGCTCGGCGCGGTACCCCTCCACCGCTCCGTCCTCGGCCACGAGGAACCGGACGGAGAACGCCAGGCGATCCTCGCCGGCGACGAGCGAACAGAGGTGGTTGGAGAGCTTCTCCGGCAGCATCGGCACGCAGCGGCCGGGCAGGTAGACGCTGGTCCCGCGCTCGCGCGCGGCGGCGTCGAGGGCGGCGCCCGGCCGCACGTAGTGGGAGACGTCGGCGATGTGGACGAAGACCTCGATCGCCCCGCCGGCCGCCGGGAACGCCGCCACGGCGTCGTCGAAGTCGCGCGCGCTCGCCCCGTCGATCGTGACGGCCGGGTGGCCGCGGTGGTCGGCCCGAGCGTCGAGATCGCCGGCTCCGACCCGGTCGGGGAGCGACGCCGCCTCCAGCTCGGCCTCGGGCGGGAACTCGACCGGGATCCCGAGCTCGGCCAGCACGACCTCCTCGTCGACGCCGCTCTCGCCCGGCATGCCGAGGGTGCGCAGCAGCCGGCCGCGGACCGCGCCCGCGTCCGCGGACTCGTCCACTGCGACCTCGACGAACTCCCCCGGCCTCGGCCACTCGGCCGGGGCCGCGGCGAGCACCACGTGCGTCGCCACCCGGCGGGCGTAGGGATCCACCCAGGGCTGCACCGGGTCGGGGACGAAGCGGCCGACCAGGGTCGGGCGGCGGCGGCGCAGCACCCGCGCGACCTCGCCGGGGAGGTCCTGCACCTGGGCTTTGCGCCTGGGAGCTTGGCCGCGGTGGACGAGGACCTGATCGCCGTCCATGGCGCTGCCGAGCTTGTCGGCCGGGACGACGATGTCGGGCAGGTCACGCTCCTCCTGCCGGACGACCCCGAACCCTCGCGAGGTCAGGCGCAGCTCGCCGACGTAGTAGTCCGAGTACTCCACCGCGAGCACGCGGCCGCCCGCGCGCACGACCTCGCCCCGCGCCTCGGCCTCGGCCAGCAGCCGCGTCAGCTCGGCGCGCTCCACGGCCGCGTCCGATGCCGCAGCCAGGCGACGTTCGAGCTGTGCGAGCGTGATGCCGTTCCCGCGCGCGGCCCTCACCTCGGCGACGACCTGCCTACGGTGCATCCTCGCCCTCCGTTGCGCTCTCGCCGCCGGCGAGGCGACCCGGCGCATTGACAGTATTCCCACCCGCCGTTAAACTCCCGGCGGCGCGTGCGAAAGTGGCGGAACTGGCAGACGCGCAAGGCTCAGGACCTTGTGAGCGCAAGCTCATGGGGGTTCAAATCCCCCCTTTCGCACCATCGTTTCCTGCCGCCGGCCGTCCCGGCCGCGGGGAGTTCCGGCGCGCGGTCGCCCGCGCCGTCCACGCCGTCAGCTCGCGCTCCCGCGCACGAAGCGTAGCGCCTCGTCGCGCTCCCAGAAGATCGGGAAGATCGTCTCCAGACGCGTCAGCTTGAGCAGCGCCTCGAGGCGCTGGTGCGGCCGGAACAGCGCCACCTTCCGGTTGGCGCGACTGAACCGTTGCAGGTAGCCGACCAACTCGCCGATCCCCGTCGAATCGACGTAGTCGATGCGCGCGAAGTCGATCACGACGCCGCCGGCCGTCCGGTCGAACACGTCCTGCAGCTCGGCGGCGAACTGCTGCGCCGACTCGCCGAGCTTGATCGTCCCCTCCACGTCGACGATCGTGGTGCCGCCCTCTTCCGATCTGTTGATGCGCATCGTCCACTCCCTCGTGCAGCGTTCGTCTCAACCCGAAACCGTGACGTCCGCGACCGCCGCCAGGCCCCCTGCGAGCAGGCCCCGGCAGTGGTACCGCCGCAAGGCGCCGAACGAGGCCACCTCGCGAACCTCGACCTCGAGCCGATCGCCCGGCGACAGCGGCTGGAAGACTGCGACATCGTCGAGGCCGACCAGGCGTAACGCGCCGCCGCGCGGCGCACCGACCGCCACGAGGATCGCCTGCGCCATCGCCTCGGCGACCAGCGTCGCCGGCCACGGCCCCGTGCCCGTCAGGGCACCGTCGGCGGTTGCGAGTGTGATCGCGACGGGCTCCGGCTCGCCCGCCTCCGGCCGTTCCACCAGCCGGAACGGAAAACGGTGGGGGATCGGCTCAGTCGCCCTCGGCGACACCTTTGCTCCGCATGAACTCGACCAGGGCGTTCACCGAGGCCATCGCCTTGGCGCCGACCTCCTCGTCCTGGATCCGGACGCCGAAGACCTTCTCGATACCGATCACGAGCTCGAGCGCATCGATCGAATCCAGCCCCAGCCCGTCGCCGAACAGGGGCGCCGCGTCGTCGATGTCGGCGGGCGTCATCCCCTCGAGCTGGAGCCTGTCGATGATCATCTGCTTCACCCTGGTGTGCAAGGTCCCGCTCATTGCCGTTGACATCCTCCCGTCGCGGCGCCAAGTATAGCCGAGGCGCTCATCCGGAGTGCCGGCCCGGGAGCGAGAGACCGAGCTCGGCCCAAGAGCTGGAGCGACCCGCGAAGCCGATCGAGCAGCGCTCGTGATCGACGACGGCGGGCAGGCGCCGCTCCCAGGTGACCGCCGCGAGGTCGGGCAGCCTCTCGGGGTGAGCCGTCAGATCGACGAGTTCGAACCCCACGCGGCGCCGCCGCAGGTCGTCGAGCAGCGCGGCGCAGGAGGGACAACCGGCAACCACGTAGACCGTGACGCTCACGGCCCGTTCGGGTCACCGCCGGCGTCCGTCCACGACGCCTCGACCTGGTCGAGCTCGGAGAGGAAGCCGCCGTCCTCGCGCCACCCCGGCCGCGCCTTCACCCGCAGGTCGAGGTAGACCCTGACCCCGAGCAACGCCTCGATGCGCGCGCGCGCCGCGCTCCCGATCTCCTTGATCATGGCGCCGGCCCGGCCGACGACGATCCCCTTCTGACTGTCGCGGTCCACCACGATGTCGGCGAAGATGCGCAGCAGCCCGCCGCTCCCCTCCTCCTCGAACTGCCGCAGGTGCACGGTCGAGGTGAACGGGAGTTCCTTCTTGACCCGCTCCAGCATCGCCTCGCGGATCAGCTCGGTGACGAAGAACCGCTCGCTCTGCGTGGTCGTCAGAGTGGGGTCGAGCCACGGCTCGCCCTCGGGCAGCAGCGCGAAGATCGTGGCCTTGAGCTCGGGCAACCGTTCCCCGGTGAGCGCCGAGATCGCCGTCGTGGCGGCGTACGCATGCCTGGACGCGTAGAAGGCGGTGCGCTCGTCGAGGCGAGCGCGGACACCGTGGAGGTCCACCTTGTTGGCGACCAGGACCGCCGGAGCCGTCACGCCGTCGAGCAGCCCGACGACGAACTCCTCGCCCGCCCCGGGGTCGGCGCTGGCGTCGAACAGCTGCAGGATCACGTCCACCTCGGCCAGGGTGTCGCGCAACGCATGCATCATTTGGACGTTGAGCCGGTGGAGCGGGCGGTGGACCCCGGGGAGGTCGAAGAACACGGCCTGGCCGCGCGCCTCGGTGAGCACGCCCGTGATCCGGTGGCGCGTCGTCTGCGGCGTGGCCGAGACGATCGCCACCTTTTCGCCGAGCAGGGCGTTGACGAGCGTGCTCTTGCCCGCGTTGGGGCGACCGAGCAGGGCGATCGTGCCGGAGCGGCTCACGCGCCGCCCCCGGGCCGCCGGATCCGCACGCGGCGCAACCGCCGGCGGTCGACCTCGACCACCTCGAGCTCCAGACCGGCCCAGAGCGTCCGCTCCCCGGGACGAGGGAGGTGGCCGAGACGGTCGAGCACCAGACCCGCGACCGAGTCGAACCCCACCTCACCGACCTCGACGCCGAACAGGTCCTCGAGCACCTCGACGTGCGCCGCGCCGTCGACGAGGAAGGCGCCCTCGCCCTCCTCCACGACCTCCGGCAGCTCGCGCTGGTGCTCGTCCTGGATCTCCCCGACGATCTCCTCGAGGATGTCTTCCAGCGTCACGATCCCGGAGGTGCCGCCGTACTCGTCGACCACCACCGCCATCTGCTGGTGCGCCGTCTGGAACTCCCGCAGCAGCTCGCGTGAGGGCTTCGTCTCGGGCACCAGGAGGACCGGGCGCAACAGCGCCGAGGCGGCGACCGACGTCCCGTTCGCCACCGCCCTGAGCACGTCCTTGACATGCACGACGCCCTCGATCCGATCCAGCGTCTCGCGGTAGACCGGGATCCGGGTGAACATCGAGTCGGCGAACGCCCGCTCGACCTCGGCGAACTCCGCGCTCACCGGCAGCGCCACCACGTCGGTGCGCGGGGTCATGATCTCGCGCACGACCGTGTCGGACAGCTCTACGATCGAGGCCACCAGCTCGGCGTCCTCCTTCTCGAGGATCCCGGCCTCCTCGCCGGCGCCGATGAACGCCTGCACCTCGTGCTCGTCCACCTCCTCGTCTTCCCCCGCCGCAGCCGGCTCCTCGCCGTCCTCGAGCCGGACCAGGACCCGCAGGAATGCGGTCCACGGCCGGATCGCGATCAGCGTCGCGAGCGCGACGGGCTCCACCCTCGCGCCGCGGGCGGCGACCAGGCCCACCGCGAGCGCCGCCAGCCATCCCGCGGCGAGAA
>JAJXUY010000190.1 GCA_021782525.1 Acidobacteriota bacterium
TCGGCGATGAGGATCGCCCCTTCGCGCGGCACGGCCAGCACCTCCTCCCGCGGCCCTGGGGAGGTCGGCCGCGCCGCGAACTCGATCCAGCTCCGACCGGCGATCCCCGCCGCGCGCCCGCGCTCGGTGCGACCGCCGTGATGCGCCGCGATCACCTCGGCGACCGCCTGCGCCGTGCGCCGCGAGAAGAAGAGCTCCCCGCTGCCGGCCGTCCCCGCCTCGGCCACCCCGCCGGTGTCGGAGAAGACCAACCGCACCGATCCCGGCGCGCTCCCTTCCCGCAGGCTCACCTCGATCGCTCCACCGAGCTCCATCGCCGCGACCGCCGCCGCCAGACTGACCTCGAGCCAGAGCAGGAGCTGCCGCGCGTCGGTGGAGACCCGGTCGTCGGCGACCTCGCGCCGGGTCGTGAGCCGAACCCTGGGAGGAAGCGTGGCGGCCGCTCCTTCGCGCCACCGCTCGATCAACGGCCACAGCCGAACGGGCCGCAGCGGGCCGACCTCTCGCCTCGACAACGAGACGAACCGGCGCAAGTTGTCCACCGCTCCGGTCGCGAGGTGCCGCGCCATGGCGAGAGGAGCCCGGGCCTCCCTTCCGTTGTCGAGCTTCTCCAGCGCTCCGAGCAACGCCTGGAAATCGTTCCCCACCTTGTGCGCCAGGTACGTTCCGAGCTGTGACAGCGCCCGGTCGCGCGCGGTCGCGCCGAGGTCACGGCCACCCTCGCTCCCCGTGGCCTCCGTGCCGAGGAACAGGATCCCGAACGGCGGCGAGCCGTTGCCGACCCGCGCCGTCTTGAACTCGACGGTCAACCCCTCCCCGCCCGCACACCGGAGCGTGGCGACGCCCCCTCCGGACCGGCCACGGCGCGCCCTCGCCAGCGCCCTGAGGACGATGCGCCGGGCCGGTGGGTCGACGATCGGCAGCAGCGGCCGTCCCGAGAACCGCCGCGCCTCGTACCCGGTCCGCTCGAACACCACCCGGTTCGCCCACACCAGGTTGCCGTCGCCGTCGGTGACCACCAGCCCGTGCGGCACCTCCGCCGCGACCGAATCGAGTATCGCCTCGGCCCGCTGCCGCAGCGGCGCCTCGCGCCACGACACGTACACCACCGCCTGCTCGAGCTCGCGCGCCGGCGTCACGGTCGCCTCCGCCGCGAACGTCCTCCCGTCCCCGGTCGCCAGGCGCACGACCAGCGTCGCCGCGCCCCCACCTTGCGCGACGCGGTCCTCGACGCAGGCGGCCAGACGCTCGCGATCGGGGCCGGCCACGAACGTCATGAAGTCGGCACCGACGAGCCGAGCCACGTCGGCCTGCCCGAGCTCCTGCGCCGCCCGCAGGTTGGCGCCGGAGATGCGGTGCCCTTCCAGGCAGACGACCGACGAGCCGGCGTGGTCGGCGAGACCGCGCCACCGCGTCGCGCGCATCCGTCGTTGCGCCAGCGCTTGCCAGCGCTCGGCGGCGCGCACCGCGGTGCGCTTCTCGTTGACCGCGCGCCTCCAGGCGACGAGCACGGTGACACCCGCCGCCGCCAGCGCCGCGAGCAGCACGACGGTCCCCATGCCGGGGGAGCGTCCCTCTTCGGCGCGCCCCCGCTGCGTCGCGGCGGCTCCCCGCGGCAGGCCGGCGTCGGTCCCGTCCGGCGTGCGAGGTTCGGCGCGCGCAACGGCGAGCCCTCCTGCGATCAGCGCGAGGAGGGTCGCGGCCAGGGTGGCACGGCGGGCACTCTCGGTGGGCATCGGCCTGAGCTATTCTAGCCTGCGCGCGGTACGGTCGCGGGCGGTCGCACCTCCCCCCGGAGGTGACGTTGCGCTCGTACTCCCGGCCGCTGCCAGAGGTCCCGATGCGTCCAGACGCTTCTTGGCTCTTCATGCTGCGCCCCGGCGTCGTGTACTTGAACCACGGCTCGTTCGGGGCGTGCCCGCGGCCGGTGTTCGAACGCTACCAGGCCTGGCAGCGCGAGCTCGAATCCGAGCCGGTCGAGTTCCTCGGACGGCGTTGTGCCTCTCTGATGCGCGGGGCGCGCGAAGGCCTCGCCGCGTTCGTCGGCGCCGACCCCGACGACCTCGTCTTCGTGCCCAACGCCACCACCGGGCTCAACGCCGTCGCCCGCTCCCTCCGCCTCGAGCCGGGCGACGAGGTGCTCGCGACCGACCACGAGTACGGCGCCCTCGACCGCACATGGGAGTTCGTGTGCGGCAGGCGCGGCGCGCGCTACGTCCGCCGTCCGCTGCCGCTGCCGCTGGCATCGGCCGGAGATGTCGTCGAGGCGGTGTGGGCGGGTGTCACGCACCGCACCAGGGTCCTCTTCCTCAGTCACGTCACCTCGACCACGGCGATCGTGCTGCCGGTGGGGGAGATGATCCGGCGGGCGCGCGAGCGCGGCATCCTCACGGTGATCGACGGCGCCCACGCGCCCGGCCAGGTCGCCCTCGCCCTCGCCGAGCTCGGCGCCGACTTCTACGCCGGCAACTGCCACAAGTGGATGAACGCGCCGAAGGGCTCGGCGTTCCTGCACGCGCGGCGCGAGGTCCAGGGCCTCCTCGAGCCGCTGGTGGTGAGCTGGGGGTGGCGCAGCGACCGTCCCGGCCCGTCGCGCTTCGTGGACGAGCACGAGTGGCAGGGCACCCGCGACATCGCGGCCTACCTGACGGTGCCAGCGGCGATCGAGTTCATGCGCGAGCACGACTGGCCGGAAGTCCAACGGGCTTGCCACGACCTCGTCGCCGCCGCCCGCGACCGGATCAACGCTGTGACCGGGCGGGCGGCGATCGTACCCGACGACCCCGGGTGGTTCGGCCAGATGGCCACCGTGGCGCTGTCGCCGTGCGATCACGACGCCCTGCAGCGGCGTCTCTTCCAGGAGTTCGGCATCGAGGTGCCGACGTTCTCCTGGAACGGCGGCAGCTACCTCAGGGTCTCGGTCCAGGCGTACAACGACGGGTCCGACATCGACGCCCTCAGCAGCGCGCTGGCACGGCTCCTCGGCGCCGCGACGTGACCCGGCGGGCCTGGCCCGGCGCCACCGACCGGCCACCGGGCCCGGCCATCACGGAGGGGCCACGCACCCTGGCCGCTCGGCGCGGCCGACACCGGTCAGCGCGGTGTCGGGGCGGGCTCGGCGTCCTCGGCAGGTCGAACCTGGTCCCCCGCGAACTCCTCCTCCACCACCAGCGAGTCCGAACAGACGAACTTGCGCCCGCTCGGACGGTGCACGCAGTGCACGCCGTGCCGCCTGATCCAGGCGTACACGGTCGTTCGCGTCACCTGGGCCAGCGCCGCCGCCGCGCTGATGTTGAGGTGGAGCGTCTCCCGACCACAGTGAACGCAGAAGTAGATCGGCATCGTCCGCTCTCCTCGCCGGGTCGCTCTTTCGAAGGCACACTTGAGCACACCCAGCCGTCAGCTTACAGTTTGCTCGCATAAATATAGGGTCAAAACGGTGCGAACGCAAGCGACTCCGGCCGGTGCCGCGTGGCTCGCACCGGCCGGAGTCGGACCCGTCGACAGCGGCGCCGGCCGGGAGGCCGCCGCCCGCAACTTCAGGACTTGTTCAGCTCCTTCAGCATCTCGCGTGCCGACCTCGCCTCCTGGTCGTTCGGCGCCAGCTGGAGGAACCGCTCGAGGTGCGCCTTCGCGTCCGCGGTCGCGCCCTGCCCGACCTCGATCACGCCTAGGTAGTAGTACGGCAGCGGGTAGTTCGGGTCCACCTCGAGGACCTTCTTGAACCCGGTCACGGCCGCCGTCATGTCGTTCGCGTCGTAGGCGTCGAAGGCGAGCTTCAGCAGGCCGTTGCGGGCGATCGTCGGTTCCACCGGGGCGAGGCCAACGAGCGCGTCGCTCAGCTTCGCCTTGTCCCCCAGCGCCAGGGCGGCGTTATAGCGCAACCGGATCGCCTGTTCGTTGGTGGCGTCCGTCTTCAGGATCGTCTCCGCCGCGGCTTCCGCCTCGGCGTTATGGCCGCTCTTGAGGCCGGCCTCGGCGAGGCCGACGAGCGAAGGCTGCAGGCTTGGATCGATCTTCAATGCTTCCTGAAACTTGGCGAAGGCGCCCGCAAAGTCGCCGGCGCGCATCAGGGCGACGCCCTCGTTGTGGACCTTCTTCGCTTCCTCGGTGGTCTGGCCGGTCTTCTGCATGTCCTTGAGCGCCTGGTCGGCCTTGGCGTCCTCCTTGAGGTTGCGGTACGCCTGCCAGCGCGCCTCGAGCGTGGCCTTGTCCGTCGATCCGAGCGCGATCGCCTTCTCGGCCGCCGTCACGGCCTCCTGGTTCTGACCCAGGTTCAGTTCCGTCACCGCCAGCGACTCCCACGCCGCGCGCAGGTTGGGGTCGTGCCCGACCGCTTCCTTGAACTTCGCTGCGGCCGCCGCACTGTCGTTGGCCCGCGAGGCCTTGACGCCGGCGTTGTACGCGAGGATCGCATCCTGCGAGGTCGAGGCGGCGGGCATGGCACCGGGCATGGGCGCCGACTCTCCGGGGTGCATCGTCCACTCGTAGTACTCGCTGTCGTTCGCGCGCCACTCCTGGTTGACCTCCATCGACTGGAAGCCGGCCTTGTCGAAGCGGTAGTGGTACGTGACGTCG
>JAJXUY010000191.1 GCA_021782525.1 Acidobacteriota bacterium
GGCGGCGGGAGCGTCGGCCGCGCGGCGGCCGGCGTCCTGCGCATCGGCCACGCGGTCGGGGCCGCCTTCACGCACCGCCGCGTGCTGGAACCGGTGGAGGCACGGCTGATGGCGACCGCCGGCACGTCGTTCCTGTTGCTCGCCACCCTCATCGTCCTCTTCCCGACCGTGCTCGTGGCGCCGCTCGTGCGCGCCTTCGTGTGGCTCGGAGCGGTGCTCCTGCTCAGGAGTTACAGGCTCCGCCGCGCCGGCCGTCTCGCCAGACGAGCCACTCGAGAAGACACCCCGCCGGACCGGTAGCGCAGCGACGGCCGGCCGCCGACTTGCGCCTCGGCCCGGGGTGCGATCAAATGGCGGCGCGAGGTGCCTTATGCCACGTGCGGTCCGTTGCCTTCCCGTGCTGCTCGCCACCGTGGTTGCGGCCGGCGGGATCGCCGCCGGCCAGCCGGCCCCGCGCTTCGTCGTGTTCGAGGAGTTCACGCGCTTCACGTGACCGATCTGCGAGACCGCCGGTCCGGCGGTCGACGCGCTGGCGCTGGCGTACGCGGACAAGCCCGTCGTTTTCCTCGAGCAGGACGTCGACGCACCCCTCGGAAACCGCATCTCGCGCTGGTGGGCGGCGGCCCCGGCGACCGACTCGGTGTACCTCCCGCTGGTGATGGCCGACAGCGGTCACCGGGTCGACAACGGGTACCACGCAAACTTCACGGCGATCTACCAGCCGATGGTGGACCTCGAGCTGGCGCGCCCCTCGGCCGCCGAGATCGAGGCCTACTGGCGCCGCATCGGCAACCAGATCCGGACCTATGTGCGGCTGCGCAACGAGGCGAGCGAGAGCCTGTCGCTGGCGAACAACGCCACATTGCACGTGCTGACCTGGGAAGATGCCCACGTCGGGGTCACGAGTCGGTTCGTCCGCGCCGCGCCGTTCGTCGCGATTGCGCCGGCACTCGCTCCCGGCAGCGTGACGACGGCGACGCTCGACAGCGGCGACCTCGCGCCGCTCAGTTGGGCGGCGCTCCACACCGTCGCGCTGGCCGACTACCGGCCGGGCGGCGGCCGCGCCTACGACGTGCTGCAGGCGGCCATCGCCGCGCCCGCCGACCTCACGCTCGCACCGGATGCCGCGACGGTCGCGGTGGATTCGGGACAGCCGCACGACGGCACCGTCCCGGTTCACCTCGCGGGCCCGTACGTGCTGACGTGGACGGCCACACCCAGCGCACCCTGGTTGGCCGTCGCCCCCGCCTCCGGCACGATCGGCGCCGACCCGACCGTCACCGTGCTCGCCGCCCGGCTCACCCCGGGGGTCCAGCACGGCACCGTCTCGTTCGGCGCTTCGAGCGGCGACGGCATGTCGTTCGCGCGCTCGCTCGAGGTCACGGCCGTCCTCGCACCGAGAGTGGTGCGGATGGAGCAAGAGAGCGGCGCTGCGAGCCAGCACGTCATCATTCCCGTTGACCTTGACGCGCTCGGCGACGAGGCGGGCGTCGCGCTCAGCCTTGTCTTCGACCCCTCCGTGCTCGGCTCGCCCCAGGTCAGCGCCGGCGCCGGGGCCGGCGCAGCGGCGGTCACGGTGGACGACAACCAGGCAGCGAGCGGCCATCTCGGCGTGACGCTGGTGATGCCCGCCGGACAGACGTTCGTACGCGGCACGGATCGCCTCGCCGAGGTGACTTTCCTGGTGGCCGCCGGCGCCACCGGAGCGACGGGGGTCGGGTTCGCCGATCAGCCGGTCGCCCGCGCGATCACCGACGCGACCGGCGCCGCCCTCACCGCCGCCTACGAGGGCACCGCCGTCGTCGTCGCGTCCCCAGCCCACCGCCCGCGCCGCCACCTCGCTCGGCGCTAGCGTGCGCGGGAGATCGGAGAGGAGGGTCTCGTGCACCGCGTGACACCAACGATGGCGATGTTTGGACCCGTCCTCGCCGTGGCGCTGCTGGCCTGCGTGGCGCTCGCAGCCCGCGGAGGACGTGCAGGGGCCTCGAGCGAGCCGGCCGTGGCCGCCGTCATCGACGACTGGCACGCCGCGGCGGCCGCGGCCGACGAAGCCCGGTACTTCGGGCACATGACCGAGGACGCGGTGTTCCTCGGCACGGACCCGACCGAGCGCTGGACCAAGGCACAGTTTCGTGCGTACGCGCACCCCTACTTCGCGAGAGGCAAGGCGTGGAGCTTCCGCGCGATCCGCCGCGCCGTCACCTTCTCCGCCGACGGCTCGGTCGCCTGGTTCGACGAGGACCTCGAGACCCCCAACCTCGGTCCCGCTCGCGGCAGCGGCGTGCTGGTCCGGACCGGCGCCACGTGGAAGATCGCGCAGTACGACCTCTCGGTCCCGATCCCCAACCGCGTCTTCGAGCAGGTGAAAAGGGTCATCGCGGACGCCGGGACGAACCGATAGCCCACGTTCCTCCGGCGCAGCTCGACACCGGCCCTGCAAGTTGACCGCGCCGGCCCGGCGGCGGCGATCCCCCACCGGATAGCCGCCCTGTGGCCCACGGGCCGGGATCAGCGGTCGAAGCGAGTGCCGAGCTGGAGGTGGAAGCTGAAGTCGGGGACCTCGGCGACGCTGCCGTAGTTCTCGCCGAGGTCGAACGCGACCCAGGAACGGCCGGGCACCGGTGTCAGCACGCCGACCGTCCAGTACGACGACACCTTACCGACGTCGGAGCTGGCGAAGCTCGCCAGCGGCGAGCTGTCGCAGCGCGCCGAGGCCCGGAACGTGAGGCGGCGGCCGAGCGGCGTGTGAACCTCGACCAGCGCGCCCCAGATGTTGTCCCGGCGCACCCCGAGCCAGCTCCCGCTCGCCGCGAGGACGCTGTACCCCAGGCCCGCCCGCACCTGCGTCCTCCCCTGCCCCCAGGTCGCGAACCAGCGCACGCCCCAGTCCCAGCCGCCGCTCCCGCGCAACGTTCCCTCGCGCCCGGTGGGCGCCTCGACGGCCACGGCCCAGCGCTGCTCGGCCCCCAGCCAACGGCCGAGCGGCGCCGTCAGCGAGAGGCGGATGTCACCGAGCCCCGACCCGGGGAGCCCGGTGAAGCGTTCGAGGATCTGCCCGTGGCCACGGACCACGACGGTCGACTGGCTGCGCGGAAACACCTGCCGGTTCATGTTGCCGAGCCCGAACGTCGCGTGGAAGCGCTCGGCGATGTCGTCCCAATGCGGCGCCCCGATCCCGACCCAAGGGATCTGCAGTGTCGCCGCCACGCCGCGGCCGAAGCCTCGCGCGATCACGACATCGTCGCGCCACCCTTCGAGATCGATGTGGTAGAACTGGTCGGCCGGGTGGCGTTGCGCGAGCAGGGCGATCTCCCACGGTTGCAGCGGCTGTCCCTGCAGGCCGAACTCCTTGTGGATCGTCGCCGTGTGCCAGCTGCGCTGCCAGACGTTGAAATAGCTCATCGTGCTGGACAGTTCCCACTCCCCCGCGGCCGGGACGATCGCCTCGCTGCCGGAGATCGGCAGCGATGAGAAGCGCAGCGGATCGGCGAACGTCACCGACGCCCACGGATCCGCCTGCGCGGAGCAGATGCTTGCTGCCGCGAAGAACGACAGGAGGCCGACGCCGCAGGCACATCGGTTTCGCACTTGCGCCATTTGTAGCAGAGACGCGAACCCGGCGCCACGACGACCTGTGGCCGCCGCGGAACGTGGTCCGTCGCAGCGGACCGCGCTGCTAGACTGGGTCGCGGTCGCCCGCCACCGGGGGTCGCCGAGGAAGGGAGCACGACCATGGGGAGCAGCGGTCTGGCGTCGCAGGAGATCATCGCGCAGAAGCACGCGCAGGCGGCCGCGAAGGTCCGCGAGCTGGGCGTGGACCTCTGGGTCACGTTCGTGCAGGAGACGAGCGCCGGCGCCGAGCGGGCGTTCGCCTACATCTCGCCGGGGAACCTCACCTGGGAGAGCGCGATCCTGGTCACCGGCGAGGGCAAGCCGACGCTCATCTGCGGCAGCTTCGACCAGCAGGTCTTCGAGGCGTCCGGCCTCTTTCGCGAGGTGATCACGTTCGTGCAGGACTTCAAGGCGCCGTTTTCCGAGTACCTCGGCGCCGCGCGGCCGCGCCGGGTCGCGGTGAACTTCTCGCTCAACGACCCCAGCGCCGACGGCATCCCGCACGGCCGCTTCCTGCAGCTCGAGGCGATGCTGCGGGAGGCCGCGCCGGGCGTCGAGGTGGTCTCCGCCGAGCCGATCATCCAGGCGCTGATCTCGCAGAAGAGCCCGCTCGAGCTGGCCGCGATCCAGGAGGCGGTGGACCACACCGTCGCGATCTTCGCGGAGATCGACGCGTTCCTCGAACCGGGCCTGACCGAGAAGCAGGTCTACGGCTTCATCGGCGAGCGCATGGCGGCGCGCGGCCTCGAGCCCAGCTTCCAGACGCTCGTCTTCGCCGGTGACCGCGGCGCCGGGATGGGGCACGGCGACGCCACCGACAACGACCTGCGGCCCGGCGACCTGGTGCACGTCGACATGGGCGTGTTCGTCCGCGGCTACGCCTCCGACATGCAGCGCACCTGGTACGTGCTCAAGCCCGGCGAGAGCGGCGCCCCGGAGGCCGCGCGGCGCGGC
>JAJXUY010000192.1 GCA_021782525.1 Acidobacteriota bacterium
CCTCGGCTTGCCGATGGCGAAGACGCACACGATCATGGAGCGGTGGGGGTACACCGGCTCGGCGTGCATCCCGATGGCGCTCGACGATGCGATCGCGAAGGGCAGGATCCGCTCGGGCGACCTCGTCGTGATGATCGGCTCCGGCGTCGGGTACAACCAGGCCGGAGCGGCGTTCCGCATGCCGTGACGAGCGTGGTCAGTGGTCCGTGGTCCGTGGTCAGAGGGACAGTCTGTAGCGCAGAGCGCAGGTGAGCCATGAGCATGCGCGGAATCGTGCTGGTGATCATCGTCGTCGCGGTGGTGGCGGCGGGTGGGTGGGTCGCCTGGATGGTCAGGTACCGGCCGCTCACCGTGTTCGCCTGGCAGACGCGGGCGGCGCTGCGCACGGCAGGGCTGCGAAAGGTGCACGTGGCCGCTCCGGCCGGCGAGCAGACGGTCTTCGTCGGCGGGCACGGGCCGGTGGTGATGCTCCTCCACGGCGCCGGCGACAACGCCGGCACCTGGTTCAAGATGGTCCCGCAGCTAGTCGGGTCGCACACGCTCGTCGTCCCCGACCTCGCCGGCCACGGCGGCAGCGCGCCTCGGCGCGGGCCGATCGGCCTCGCCGAGGTCCTCGGCGCGGTCGAGGCCGAGCTGGGGGCCCTCGCGCCGCGGGGCCCGGTCGTGCTCGTCGGCAACTCGCTCGGCGCCTGGGTCGCGATGCTCGTGGCCCAAAATCATCCGGACCGCGTCGCGACCGTCGTCTGCATCGACGGCGGGGCGATGAGGGGGAACAACCTGGCCGCCCGCATCTTGCCGAGCGACCGCCGCGAGGCGCGCGAGTCGGTCGCCCAGACCCGCGACCCGGCGAGTCCCCCCACCCCCGGCTTCGTCCTCGACGATATCGTGCGCCAGGCCCGCGTCGGGCCGCTCGCCCGGTTCGCGGCGACCGCCGCGACGATGGGAGAGTTCGTCCTCGACGAGGACCAACTGCGAGCGATCCGCACGCCGGTCCGCCTGATCTGGGGCGCCTCCGACCGCCTGATGCCGCTCGACTACGCCCGCCGGCTGCAGGCCGCTCTCCCCGACGCCACTCTGGTCACCCTCGACCGCTGCGGCCACGTCCCCCAGATCGAGTGCCCCGACGCGCTCGCGGCGGCCCTGCGCCAAGCACTGGCGACTCGTAGCGAGTGAAGGGTTCAAAGTGAAGAGTGGAGAGTGGACGATGCGGGGCAAAGGGAAAAGGGGAAAGGTAAAAGGGACGGCAGAACCCCCAGCGGTGGCGTCTTCGTCTTCCCTTTACCCTCTTCCTTCTTCCCTTTTCCCTCCTTTCCCCTCCGCCTCTGACTCTTCACTCTGGGCTCTCGACTCCGCACTCGTAGGCGGTGGCGAGGGAGGAGACGCGGTGGTGTCTTCGTCTTCCCTTTACCCTCTTCCCTTTTCCCTCTTCCCTTCTTTCCCCTCTGCCTCTGACTCTTCACTCTCCGCTCTCGACTCCGCACTCGTGGGCGGTGACGACGGAGGGAGCTATGTTGCACGGTGACGTCCTCGGCGAGCGGGCGCGGCTGACGCCGGAGAAGACCGCGCTCGTGGTCGTCCCCACCGGCGAGCGCTTCACCTACCGCGAGCTCGACCGCCGCGCGACCGTGTGCGCCGCGGCGTGGCGCGACCGGCTCGGCCTGGCCACGGGCGACCGCATCGGCATCCTCGCCCACAACCGCGTCGAGTTCCTCGACTGTTTCTTCGCCGCCGGCAAGAGCGGCGTGATCCTGGTGCCGCTTGGCACGCGCCTGACCGCGCGCGAGCTCGCGTTCATCGTGTGCGACTCCGGCATGCGCGCGCTCGTGTACGACGGCGCCCTGGCCCCCGTGGTCCGCGAGCTCAGGCAGCTCGTCGAGCTCGACCGCTGGATCGCCCTCGACGACCCCGTCGACCCCAGCGATCTCCGCTACGCCGATCTCCTTTCCCGGACCACGGACCACGGACCACGGACCACGGTCTCTCCGGAAGACACCTACTGCATCCTCTACACCAGCGGCACCACGGGCCGACCCAAGGGCGTACTGCTGCCGCACCGCATGATCGCGTGGAACGCCTACAACACGGTGATGTCGTGGCAGCTGCGCGACGACGACGTCTCGCCGGTGTTCACGCCGCTCTACCACGCCGGGGGGCTGAGCATCTTCCTGCTGCCGCTGTTCGCGATCGGGGGCACGGTCGCGCTGCACGCCGGGTTCGACGCCGCCGAGGTCTGGCGCACGATCGAGCGCGAGCGCTGCACGGTGGTGCTGGGGGTGCCGACGATCTTCAAGCTGTTGCTGGAAGATCCGGCCTTTGCGACCGCCGACCTCTCGTCGGTGCGCTGGCTGATCTCGGGCGGCGCGCCGCTCCCCGTCTACCTGGTCGAGGCGTACCGGGCGCGCGGCGTCGTGCTCAAGCAGGGGTACGGCCTCACCGAGGTCGGCGTCAACTGCTTCGCCATGACCGTCGAGGACGCCGCGCGCAAGCAGGGCTCGATCGGCACCCCGATGATGTTCACCGAGGCCAGGCTCCTCGACGACCGCGGGAACGAGGTGCCCGCCGGCGAGGTCGGCGAGCTCCTGCTGCGCGGCCCGCACGTCTGCGCCGGCTACTGGAACGCGCCCGAGGCGACCGCCGCGGCGCTCGACCGCGAGGGTTGGTTCCACACCGGCGACCTGGCGCGGCGCGACGCCGACGGGTTCTTCACCATCGCCGGGCGCCGCAAGGACATGTTCATCTCCGGCGGGGTCAACGTCTACCCGGCCGAGATCGAGGGCGAGCTCCTCCTCCACCCCGGCGTCAAGGACGCGGCGGTGATCGGCGTGGCGGAGCCGACCTGGGGCGAGGTCGGCGTCGCGTTCGTGGTGGCGCGCGCCGGGGCCAGCCCGAGCGCCGCCGAGCTGCGCGAGTTCCTCGCCGGCCGCCTGGCGAAGTTCAAGGTCCCCAAGGGGTTCGTCTTCGTGGACGAGCTCCCCCGCACCGCGTACGGCAAGGTGGTCAAGGCGGAGCTGCAGGCGCGCTTCGCTCGCGAAGAGGGCACCGGGCTCCGGGCTCCGGGTTCCGAGGAGACGCCATGAATGCCTCGACGGTGCTCGCGCACCGGGTCGACGGCGCGGGTGAGCCGCTGCTGCTGCTCAACGGCGGGATGATGAGCATCTCATCGTGGGACCCGATCGTGGCCGGCCTCACGTCGCGCTACCGGGTGGTGCGCTGCGACTTCCGCGGCCAGCTGCGCTCGAACGAGCCGCCGCACCGGACCCTCGCTGGCCACGTGGCCGATCTGGTCGATCTGCTCGACGCGCTGGCGATCGACCGCGCCCATGTCATCGGTACCTCGTTCGGGGCCGAGGTCGGCCTCTTGCTCGCCGCGACGCACCCTGCGCGCGTCGCGTCCCTGGTGGCCGCCACCGCGACCGACGTCGCCACGCCGCCGATGCGCGACGGCGGAGGCGCCCTCGGGCGGGCCTGCCGCAACGCCGCCGCCGGTCACGGCGCCGAAACCGTCGGCGAACTTCTGGTCCCCTCCTTCTACTCGCCGGCGTTCGCGGCGGCGCACCGCGACGAGCTCGCCGCCCGAGCCGCCCAGATCGCGCTGCTGCCGCCGTGGTGGTTCGCCGCCGCGGCCGAGCTGCTCGCGTCGATCGACAACCTCGACCTGCGGCCGGTGCTCGCCACGATCACCTGCCCCACGTTGGTGCTGGCGGCCGAAGAGGACCTCGTGATGCCGCTCGCGGCGGCGCAGGCGCTCGCCGCGGCGATCCCGGGCGCGCGCCTCGAGGTCGTCGCCGGCAGCGGCCACGTGCTCGTGGTCGAGCAGCCGGAGCGCTTCATCCGTTCGTGCCTCGAATTTCTCGCATCGGTGTCACGCTATGATGGGCGGGTCGGCCGGGCGCCGGAGCGCAACGGCGCCGCCACGAACCGCCGGGAGGACAGCATGAGGAAACCCGTCTTTATCGCCGCCTACCACCAGTCGAAGTTCGGCAAGCTGCTGGGGCTCCAGCCGCCGGAGATCATCGCGAACGCGGTCAAGGAGGTGTGCGCCGAGATCAACGCCGATCCCTCCGCCATCGACGTCGGCACGGTCGGCGCCGTCTGCAACATCTCCCTCAACAAGCAGGGGCTGCTCTCCGGGCTGCTGGCGATGGTGCCCGGCCTCGGCGCCAAGCCGATCGAGTCGGTGGAGAACGCCTGCGCCAGCGGCGGGCAGGCGATCCTCTCGGTGATCCACAAGCTCCTCGTCGGTGACGGCGAGGTCGGGATCGCGGTCGGCTACGAGAAGATGCGCGATGCCGACGGCAAGATGGACGGCAAGCTGATCGGCGAGGTGCTGGGGTACTTCTCGCACCCCGACGAGCGACCCGGGAAGGTGTTTGTCTTCCCCCACCTCTTCGCCGAGGTCATGGACCTCTACATGAAGACGTACGGGGTCGAGGAGGCGCACCTCGCGCAGATCGCGGTGACCGAGTACGGCAACGCCAAGTACAACCCGTACGCGCAGATGCAGAAGGTGCAGATCACCCTCGAGCAGGCGATGAAGATCGAGGGGATCAACCGCTACGTCGTC
>JAJXUY010000193.1 GCA_021782525.1 Acidobacteriota bacterium
TCTCCCACGACCGGTTCACCGCCGCGACCGTGCGCTCGAGCTCGGCGAGGATCCACCGCTCCGGCAGCTCCAGCGGGCGCGCGCTCACCGTCTCGAGGTCCTCCTCCGAGCCGGCGAGGTGCATCTGGACGAAGCGAGCGGCGTTCCACAGCTTCGTCGCGAACGCCCGGTACCCCTCCATCCGCTTGCCGTCGAGCGGCAAGTCGCGGCCCGGCGAGGCGAGCGCGGCGAGTGTGAAGCGCACCGCGTCGGCGCCGTACTCCTCCACCAGGTCGAGGGGGTCCATCACGTTCCCCTTGGTCTTCGACATCTTCTGCCCGCGGGCGTCGCGCACGAGCCCGGTCAGGTGCACCTCGGCGAACGGCGCCTTGCCGGTGAAGTGTTCGCACATCATGATCATGCGGGCGACCCAGAAGAACAGGATGTCGAAGCCGGTGATCAGCAGGCTGGTCGGGTAGAAGGCGCGCATGTCCGGCGTGTCGGCCGGCCACCCCATCGTCGAGATCGGCCAGAGGCCCGACGAAAACCAGGTGTCGAGCACGTCGAGGTCCTGCTCGACCGGCTTGCCACAGGCGGCGCACGCGGTCACCGGCTCCTCGGACACGGTGGTGTGGCCGTCGGCGCAGTAGAACGCCGGGATCCGGTGGCCCCACCAGAGCTGCCGCGAGATGCACCAGTCCATGATGTTCTCGAGCCAGTTCTCGTACGTCGCCACCCAGAAGTCGGGCACCAGCCGCACCTCGCCGGAACGGACCGCCGCGAGCGCGCGCTCGGCCATTCCCCGCATCGAGCAGAACCACTGCATCGAGAGGTACGGCTCGACGACCGTGTCGCAGCGCTGGCAGTGGCCGACGGCGTGCCGGTGGGTCTTCTCGCCGCGACGCAGGCCCTGCTCCGCCAGCGCCGCGAGCACGGCCTTGCGCGCCGCGAAGCGGTCCTGCCCCGCGAACGGCCCGCCGTGCTCGTTGATCCGGCCGTCTTCGGTGAGGATGTTGATCTTGGCCAGCCCGTGCCGCTCGCCGGTCGCGAAGTCGTTGGCGTCGTGCGCCGGCGTCACCTTGACCGCGCCGGTGCCGAACTGCGGGTCGACCAGCACCGCGTCGGCGATCACCGGGAACGTGCGATCCACGAACGGGTGGCGGACGAGTTTTCCGATCAGGTGGCGGTAGCGCTCGTCGTCGGGGTGGACGGCGATCGCGGTGTCGCCCAGCATCGTTTCCGGCCGCGAGGTCGAGACGACGATCTCGCCCCCGTCGGCCAGCGGGTAGGCGAAGTCCCACATCCCGCCGTCGATCTCCTTGTGCACGACCTCGAGGTCGGAGAGCGCCGTCAGGCAGCGCGGGCACCAGTTGATCAGGCGATGGGCGCGGTAGATCAACCCCTCCCGGTGGAGCGAGACGAACGCGTGCCGCACCGCCTGCGACAGCATCGGGTCGAGCGTGAAGCGCTCCCGCGTCCAGTCGCACGATGCGCCGAGCGCCTTGGCCTGGTGCGAGATGTTGTCCTTGTACTGCGCCTTCCACGCCCACATCCGCTCGAGGAACCGCTCCCGCCCGAGGTCGCGGCGGTTGCTCCCCTCCTTGGCCAACTCGCGCTCCACCATCACCTGGGTCGCGATCCCGGCATGGTCCGTCCCCGGCAGCCACAGCGCGTTGAAACCCTGCATCCGCCGCCAGCGGATCACGAGGTCCTGCAGGGTGAACTGCAGCGCGTGGCCGATGTGCAGCTTGCCGGTGACGTTCGGCGGCGGGATCAGGATCACGAACGGCGGCCGTTCCGACGACGCCGCCGGGGTGAACGCGCCCGCGTCCTCCCAAAGGGCGTACCACCGCGGCTCGAACGAGGTCGGATCAAAGCGAGGCGGCATCAGTTCCGGACGGCTCACGCGCTCCTCCAGACAGCCTTGTGGAACGCGAGTCTAGCATTCCGGCGGCCGTGCCGGCGGGCCGAGCGCCGGTGCCGCCGCCTCAGAATAGCGCGGTGAACGGGCCTTCGGCCGGGAGCGACTGCAGCTGTGCGTAGACCGCCGCCGCCTCGGGGCCGGACACGCCCACGTCGAGCACGACCCCGCCGAGCCGCGGGAGCACCCAGCCGACGCGGCCACGGTCGCGCTTCTTGTCCCTCGCGATGTACGGCGCCACCTCGTCCCAGCCCAGTCCCGACAACGCCGGCAACGGCGCCAGGAGGCGGATGCGGTCCGCCCATGCCAGCGCGTCGGCCGTCGACAGCAGGCCGCGGTCGCGGGCCAGGCGCAGCACGGCGAGCAGCCCCCAGGCGATCGCTTCGCCGTGGAGGAAACCGGCGTACGAGGTCGCGGCTTCGAGGCCGTGCGCCAACGTGTGTCCCAGGTTGAGGGCCTGCCGCGGTCCGCTCTCGCGCGCGTCGAGGCCGACGATCTCGCTCTTGACGCGGGCGCACCCGGCCACGAGTTCCTGCGCCTGCAGCGGGTCCCCGGCCGCCACCGGGGCGAGGTGGCTGTCGAGGACGTGCTCGAGTGAGGACGGCGCGATCATCGCGCTCTTCACCGCCTCGGCCAGGCCGGCGCGCAGCTGCCGGCGATCGAGCGTCGCCAGGACCAGCGGATCGGCCACGATCGCCCGCGGCGCCCAGAACGCCCCGATCAGGTTCTTCCCCTCGTCGAGGTCGATACCGGTCTTGCCGCCGAGCGCGGCGTCCACCATCCCGAGCAGGGTCGTCGGGACGGCGACCCACGGGAGGCCGCGGAGCGTCACGGCGGCCGCGAACCCGGCGGTGTCCGTGACCACGCCGCCGCCGACGGCCACGAGCAACGAGCCGCGCTCGGCGTCGTGCGCGAGCAGCCACTGGGCGATCCTCTCGACGGAGCGCCAGCGCTTGTGCTCCTCGCCGGCCGGAAGCTGCAGACACGGCGCCTCGAGCCGCCTGGCGATCTCCTCGCCGTACAGTGGGCCGACGTTCGTGTCGGTCACGACGAACGCCCGCCGTCCGTTGAGGTCCTCCGCCAGCAGGCCGGCGATCTCGCGGAGCACTCCCTCGCCGATCCGATACGGTGCCACCGCGCCGTCGCACGCGAACGAAACCGTGATCACGCCTCACCCCCACCTGCTTGGGCCTCGTGGCAGCGACCGCCTCTGCCGCCCATGCGACGATGATAGCTACTCGACGGCCGCGCGCCCAAGCGCCGGCGAGAGGCGGGCCAGGATCTCGTAGTTGATCGTGCCCGCCAGCTCGGCGAGCTCCTCGGCCGTCACGCGCTCCTCGCCGTCGCGGCCGATCAGAGTGGCGACGTCGCCTTCGGCGGCCCCTGCGATATCGGTGACGTCGGCCATCACGATGTCCATGCACACGCGGCCCACGACCGGGGCCGGTCGGCCGCGCAGCAGCACTCGGGCGCGGTTCGACAGCGTGCGCGGATAGCCGTCGGCGTACCCCACCGGCAGGACGGCGATCGTGCTCGGCCGCGTCGGACGATAGGTGAGGCCGTAGCCGATCGGCGCCCCGGCCGCCACCTGCTTGATCTGCCCCACGCGCGCCCGCCACGCCAGCGCGGGTCGCAGCGCGACGCCGTCACGGCCGCGCGCCATCTTCCACGAGACGTAGGTCTCCTTGGACGGCCAGTGGCCGTACAGCGAGATCCCCACCCGGACCATCGAGAACTCCGCCTCGGGCAAGAGCAGCGCCGCGGCCGAGCACGCGGCGTGCACCCAGCGCACGCGCCCGACCCGCTGCTCGACCGCCGCCACCGCGCCACGGAAGCGGCCAAGCTGCGCGAACGCGTAGCCGTGGTCGGTGGTGTCCTCGATGTTGGCGAAGTGGGTGGCGATGCCCGCGACTTCGAGCCCGAGATCCCGGGCCGCGGCGGCGAACTCGGCCGCGTCCTCGGGCTCGACGCCCTGCCGGTGCGTGCCGGTGTCCACCTTCACGTGGACCGGCAGCGCCACCCCGAGCCGCCGTCCCTGTGCGGCGACCGCATGGAGCACCGCCCGCGACGAGACCAGCACGTGCACGCCGGGGCGCACGACCGCCTCGACCTGCTCGGGGGTCAGGTACCCCATGACGAGCACCGGCAGCCCGACGTCCGCCGCCGCCAGCGCCCGCACCTCGTCGGCGTTGTGAACGCCGAGCATCCGGACCCCTTCTACGGCGCACTCGCGCGCCACGAGTTCGAGCCCGTGGCCGTACGCGTTGGCCTTCACCACGGCGAGGATGGCCGTCTCCGGCGCCAGGATGCGGCGGAACACCGAGAGGTTGTGCGCCAGCGCCCCGCGCGACACCTCGATCCAGGTCGTCTGGCCGGCCATGCGCTCGCTCGCCACCGGCGCAGTGTAGCGGATCGTCGCGCCGGCGCCGGCGCGCCACTAGAATGGTCCGGGATGGACACGCTTCCAGGCAACTGGCGCCAACGGCTGAGGCGACGCCGGGACCGCACCGCGGCGGTCGGCCGGCTGCTCCACCGCCGCTACTCGCGCCTGTTCTGGACGCTGCACTCGACGTGGGCGCTGATCTCCGGCGGCATCGTCCTCGTGCTCGCGCATAACCGCTACGGCTTCCTGCCCTGGGTCGTGCTCTTCCTCACCC
>JAJXUY010000194.1 GCA_021782525.1 Acidobacteriota bacterium
ACATCGAGGAGGCGGGGATCCACTCCGGCGACTCCTCCTGCGTCTTCCCCAGCGTCTCGCTGCCGCTCGAGGTCACGGCCGAGGTGCGGCGCATCGCGCGCCTGCTCGCCCGCGAGCTCGGCGTGGTGGGCCTGATCAACCTGCAGCTCGCGGTGCGCGACGGGCTCGTGCACGTGCTCGAGGCCAACCCGCGCGCCTCGCGGACGGTGCCGTTCATCTCCAAGGCGACCGGGGTGCCGTGGGCGTCGCTGGCGGCCGAGGTCGCGTGCGGGGCGAGCGTCGCCGAGCTCGGCGTCGCCGATGGGATGCCGCTCGGCGTCGCGGTCAAGATGCCGGTGTTCCCGTTCGACCGCTTCCCCGGCGTCGACCCGCTGCCGGGGCCGGAGATGCGCTCCACCGGCGAGGTGATGGGGATGGCCGACAGCTTCGGCGAGGCGTACGCCAAGGCCGCGCTCGCGGCCGGGCTCGGCCTGCCTCTCGAGGGCGCGGTGTTCCTCTCGGTGGCGGACGCCGACAAGCCGCGCGCCACCGCGCTCGCCGCCCGCCTCGAGGAGCTCGGGCTGGCGCTGCTGGCGACGCGGGGCACCGCCGCCGCGCTGGGACGCGACGGCATCCGGGCGCGCGCGGTGCACAAGGTCTCCGAGGGGCGCCCGAACGTCGTCGACCTGATGGTCAACGGCGAGATCCAGCTGGTCATCAACACCGCCACCGGCGCCCGCGCGCACCGCGATGGTGTGGCGATCCGCCGCGGCGCCCTCGAGCATCGGGTGCCGTACATCGCCACCGTGGCCGGGGCGTTCGCCGCCGCCGAGGCGATCGCGGCGCTGCGCCGCGGCACGCCGGAGCCGCGCTCGCTGCAGGTGTGGGCCGCGCGCGCCGGGGCGCCCGGTCGCAACGGCCACGGCTGACCGGCCGCGCCTGGAGCGGCCCCGGCGAGCGCCCGGTTTTGCCGCGGGCGCGGTTTCGTGTACCCTGCGCGCGCCGCGGCGCCGAGGCGGCAAGGAGAACGACGATGACCGCAAAGCTCGAACACGAATGGGAGATCGAGCTCCCGGCCGCGACCGCGGAGCAGCTGCTCGCGGCGCTGACGACCCGGGACCGGCTGTACGGGCAGAGCATCACGCTCGAGCCCGAGGACGACCCGGCCAAGGCGGTCGAGGTGTGGCTGGCCTCGGTGGAGAGCCTGGAGAAGGACACGTTCCACCTCGGTATCTACGCCGAGATCTCCGGGCCGAAGGAATTCCTCGAGCCGGCCCGTGACGCGCTCGAGGACATCGTCTCGGAGCAGATCGAGGCGGCGGCGGCCGAGGCGGCCGAGGCCACGCTGGTCGAGACGCGCCCGCTCTCCGAGATCGAGTTCCGCAACGTCGAGGAGGACGACGAGCGCCCGGCGCTGGTCGTGCCCGAGTGGCTCGCGCCCGGCGAGATCGAGGTGCCGTGGGGGTTCCGCCCGTTCGAGGCCAACGGCCAGGCGTGGCCCGACGACGCCACGATCGCGGCGCACGACCGCCTCGTGCTGATCCCGTTCGACGGTCGCCTGACCCTGTACGCGCTGCCGCCGATCGAAGACGACGACGAGGACGACGACTAGGAGCCTGTCGCGCATAGACTCCGGCTGCGGCTCGCGCTGGCATCCCGCTGGCTGCGTTGGCCTGCGCGAAATCTCCTCGACGTAGGCTACAGCTACGTCTGCGGGCATTTCGCTTGTCCGCCTTGCCAGCGGGCGCCATCGCGACCCTCGCTTTCGTCGCTATGCGCGACAGGCTCCTAGCGCTGGCAGCGCGGGCAGTAGAACGCCGACCGCCCGGCGAGGACCCGGCGCACGATCGTTCCGCCGCAGCGCCCGCACGGCTCGCCTTCGCGCCCGTACACCGCCAGGCTGACCGCGAAGGTGCCGCCGGCGCCGGCCGCGTCGACGAAGCCGCCGTCGGCGAGCGTCGTCCCGCCGGCGTCCAGCGCCGCCGCGAGCACCTGCCGCACCGCCGCCGCGAGCGCCTCGATACGCCGCGCCGAGACCCGATCCGCGCGCCGCAGCGGGGCGATCCCCGCCAGCGCCAGCGCCTCGTTCGCGTAGATGTTGCCGAGGCCGGCCAGCACCGTCTGGTCGAGCAGGACCGACCGGATCGGCGAGCGCGAACGGGCGCCCGCGGCGAGCGCTTGCCCCGCGTCGGGGCCGAGCGGATCCGCGCCGAGGAGGGCGAGCCCACGGTGGGCCGCGAGCGCCGCCGGGTCCAGGACCACGGCGACGCCGAAGCGGCGCGGGTCGATCAGGCGGACCTCGAGCCCGCCCTCGAGCCGGATGACGAGGTGCGTGTGCGGGGCGCGAGGATCCCAGGCGCGGGCGAGCGCCAGCCGTCCCGACATGCCGAGGTGGAACACGGCGGCGGCTCGCGTCGAGTGGGCGATCAGGTACTTGCCGCGCCGCTCCAGCGCCTCGATCCGCGTCCGTTCGAGCCGGCGCCACTGGCGCGGCTCGATCCCCTCGCGCAGCTTCACCGCGCGCGCCTCGACCGACTCGACCCGGCGCCCGACCAGGTGGGGCGCGAGCGAGCGGCGCACGGTCTCGACCTCGGGCAGCTCCGGCACGGCCTCGCACCCTACCACGGGCGCGGCCCGAGCCAAACGACCGGCCGGCACGCCCGCGTCTGTTGCACGGCCATGACACGGCGGGGCGCCCGGACGCGCCGCGGCGTCCCGCCACACTCACGCAACTGCTTGTATAAGATTATCTTACCAACAACAACGGGAACCTGGGGGAACCCCCTAAACAAACGCCCGGCGCGCCGCGTATCAGTGGGTGAGCCTGCTTCCTCCTTCCTCCTCCTTCACACCCGGCGCCGTGACACCACGGCGCCGCGGTGCGTCAGGCCGTGGCCAACCGCCGCCGGGATCGGGTATCCTTTCCCCGGCCCGGAAGCGCTCGATGGCCCGGGAGGAGATGTCGATGGAACTCAAGGAAGCGCTTACGACCTCGATCGACTTCGAACACAAGGTGCACGACCACTACGAGAAGGGCGCGAAGGAGATCCTCAGCACGCAGGGGAAGAAGGTGTTCGCGACGCTCGCCAAGGAGGAGCTGGGGCACGTCGCCTACCTCGAGAGCCGCCTCGCCGAGTGGCTGAAGAGCGGCGCGGTCACGACCCCGGAGCTGCCGACGGTGCTGCCCAAGGCCGACTGGATGCACGCCGCCCGCGCCAAGGTGACGGCCGCCCCCGAGCCCACGATCGCGGTCAAGGACGAGCTCGAGCTGCTCAAGATCGCCCTCGACCTCGAGCGCCAGACCAGCGGCTTCTACCGCCAGCTCGTCGACACCCTCCCGGCGCAGCACCGGCCTCTGTTCGCACGCTTTCTCGAGATCGAGAACGCGCACCTCGCGATCGTGCAGGCCGAGATCGACAACCTGGCGGGGCATGGGAGCTGGTTCGACATCATGGAGTTCCGCCTCGAAGCGGGTTGATCCTGCAAGTAGGTTCATATCCCGGTTGTTGGCGCTGCCGGCGTCGGACCATCTGCTGCGTTGGACTCGGCGGATCGGATGCTCACGTAGCCTCCGGCTACGCTCCGCTCCTCCCGCCTCGTCCGCCTTGCATCTGGCCCACCGGCGGCAGCGCGGCTACACGCCGCAAGCCCTCCGCCCTGCGACCAGGTCTTGTCGTTCTCGGACCACGGACCACTGACCACGGACCACGTCTTTCCGGGATCAGGGCCGCTCCCTGTGGTTGCCCTCGCGGCGCTCGACGCGTTTGAGCAGCAGGTAGCTGGCCGCCCCGATGACGACCATCGCGGCCAGGAACAGGGGGTACGCCAGCCGCCAGTGCTCCGGTCCGGTCATCATGCTCCACTCGGACATTCCGCCGATCCCGGCGAGCAGCGAAAGCGGCATGAAAATCGTTGTGATCAGGGTGAGCCGGCGCACCGTCCGGTTCGTCCGGTTGGCGACCCGCGCCATCCGGTTGTTGATCAGCGACAGGTGCATCTCGGTGAGGTTGGCCAGGATGTCCCGGTTCATCTCCGTGAACTCGAAGAACTTGGCCAGGTGGTCGTAGACGTCGCGGAAGTGGTAGATCGCCTCCTCCGAGACGAACGGCGAGTCGCGGCGGCAGATCTTGACCAGGATCTCGCGCTCGTGGAACAGGCTCTTGCGCAGGGTCAGCAACGCGCGGCGCAGCTCGACGAGGCTCTCGAGCTTGAACCCCGGGGTGTCGCGCAGGACCCCGTCCTCGGCCGCCTCGATGTCGTCCTCGAGCGGTTCGATCGCGTCCACCTTCCCGTCCACGGCGGCGTCCAGGACGGTGTGGAGGAGGAAGTCCGGGCCGCGCTCGATCGTGGCGAGCGAGCGCCCGGCGATCGCCTCGATCCGCTCGAACGTCGGGGGGAAGCCGCCGCCGCGGCCGCCGACCGTGATGAGGAAGTCCCGGCCGAGGACGAGGTCGACCTCCTCCACGGCCAGCCGGCGGTCCCGGTACGAGTAGCGGTTGCACAGGATGAAGGTGTGGCCGGGGTAGTCCTCCACCTTGGGCACCTGGTTGGAGTCGAAACAGTCC
>JAJXUY010000008.1 GCA_021782525.1 Acidobacteriota bacterium
GCCGCCTTCGACCCGGCCGCCCGCGCCTTCCGGGCCGGCTTCGCCTCGTCCTCCCCCCGCAGCCCCGCCTCGAACCCCTCGAGAAACTGGCGCTTCGCCGCTTCGACCGAGCGGCGGACGGCGGCGGCAACGATGCGCTTCGGCATGGCTCGTACTCTCCCCCTGAGACGGACTCAGCGTTGATACACCCATAGTGGGCCCCTCGCAAGGGGGTAGGTGAGAGGAGGCGCCTCTCCCCCTCTCCCGCGGAGCGGGGGAGGGTCAGGGAGGGGGTGAGCCCCTCTCCGCCCCTGGCCGCTCGCCCGCTCCGTGCCTATCCGATCCACTCCCGCCCTTTCTCCCTCGCCACCCGGGAGGGGCCAGCGACCGGAGGCACGATGAGCCCGAACCCGCCCGCCACCGCGAAGAGCGCCCTCTGCCACCCCTCCGACCTGGTGGACGCCGCCCTGCGGCTCGCCGGCTCCAGCCTGCGCCACCTGAGCCGGGTGGAGCGGTTCGTGGAGTCGGACGAGGCGGTCGGCCCCATCCCGCGCCCGCGGCTGCTCGGCGTCCTCGCCACCCTGCTCGCCGTCTCCTCCGAGCGGCTCACCGCCCCCATGCCGGCCGCCGCGCGCTGGGTGCGCGTGGAGGCCTCGGCCGAGGACGGCGAGCTGCGGCTGGCGGTCGAGGACGGGGCCAGGGACGCCCCCCGCGGCCAGGACCTGGCGCTGCTCGCCGAGGCGGTGCGCCGCCTGGGCGGCACGCTCGAGGTGAGCGTGGGCGAGTGCCGCGGCACCCAGTTCCTGGTGCGGCTCGCGCCGGCGCGGTTGACGGTGCTGGCGTAGGAAAACGCCCGACATCCCTGCCGTTCGCCGATCCGCGCCGGTTGAACCCCTCCCGGCTCTGCCCTACGCTGGGTCCCAAGGCGAGGGACCCGCATGTCCACGAAGACCGACATCGCCGTGGATGGCGCCGCGCCGGGAGGGGCCGCGCAAGTCGGCGCCGAGGCGACGGCCGCGCCTCCCTCGCCCGCGGGCCGCGCCATCGTGGTGGACGACGACGCCCTGCTGCGCTTCATGCTCTCCGACGCCCTCCAGGCCCGCGGCTTCGAGGTGCAGACCGCCGAGGACGCCACCGCCGGGCTGCGGCTGCTCTCGGAGAGCATCCTCACCCTCGACGTGCTCATCACCGACGTCCTCATGCCCGGCCAGGACGGCATCGAGTTCGTGCGGACCATCCGCACTCTCGGCGGCGAGTCGGAGCTGGTGCTGGTGGCGGTGACCGCCAGCGCCGACCCCTCCCACCGGACCCGCCTCATCGAGGCCGGCGCCGACTTCGTGCTCGACAAGTCGATCGGCGTCGCCGCCATCGCGCAGGCGGTGGGAGAGGTGGTGCTCTAGGAGCTCGCGCCAGGGGGCGACCTGCGCGGTCAGCTCGCCCCCACGCAGAGCGCAATCGCGGCCGCGATGTCCTCCATCTCCGCCGCGCCGAGTACCCCGAGGCGGTCCTGGTATCTCGTTCCTGCTGACGACCACGGCCGGCCTGACCTTCCGCTGCTCCGAGCCGACGGCCGGATCGAAGCACACCCACCAGACCTCGCCACGCTCAGGTGAGGTCGTCGTCACCGTACGCCTCGAAGTCGCGGAGCGGGCTCCCCTCCCCGTACTCGGCGGCGGCGGTCTCCGCCGCCAGCGATAGCAGCCGAGACTGTTCCTGCGCGGGGACCCGGCGCAGCTCCGATGCCCGCCGCCGCCCTGCCTCGGGCAGGGCCTCGGTCGAGCCGGGACAAAGCTCCTCCGCTCGCGCCGGCGTGAGGACCCCCTCGGCGAGTGCCCGCGTCGCGAGCAGCTTCAGGCGCATGGGCTCTTCGTTCCCCTCGAAGGGCACGGGCTCCTCCTTTCGCCACCCCCGGCGGCTGAAATCCACGCAAAGCCTCTCGTACGTGGAGCGACCGACGATCTTGAGATCGAGCGCTCGCCGGATCCAGGCCTGCATGCTGAGGCCGTACTTCTCCTTGAGGAGCCCAAGCTCCTGCGTCCCGAGCGCCCTGCGGGACCCGCCGAGTTCCCTGCGCGCGACCGCGGCCGGCACCAGAAACGCCGCAGCGAAGCGATGCGCAAACTCCTCCTGCTGCTTCTCGGTCGCGCCGGGCCAGTTCATGACGAGGTGTCCCAGCTCGTGTGCGAAGTTGTACCGGCGCTGGTCGAGAGAGGCGTCGCGGCGGCTCACCAGCACCGCGTGGCGGTCGTTGGCCCAGCCCGCCATTCCGTCGAAGTCGGGCACTTCTCCGGCGGGGCAAGCCACGACTCCGGCGTGGTCCTCGATCGTGCGCACCACCGACTCGATGGCGGCCTCCCCCAGCTGCCACGTTCGGCGGAGCGTCTCGGCGGCTTGCTCGGCGTCGGCCGGGGCGGCAACGCGCTCGACACGCGGGAAGGGGCGCGGCGCCCCCGGGTGCAGCAGCTCTTCCAGGATCACCTGTCGGGCGACGATGTCCGAGACCTCCGCCCGCACCAGCTCCTGGCGCGCCCGCGAGAGCCGGGCGTGCTTGCGGAACGCCAGCCAGCGAATCCGCACGGTCTGCGGCTGGAACAGATACGAGGGCGGGACCGCGAGCGCGCGAGCGATGGCCAGGAGCGTGCTCTGCCGGGGCACGCTCTTGCCAAGCTCGTACTTGGACAGCGCCGCCCGCGTGAGCACGCAACCCTCACCGGCCAGCCGCTCCGACAACGCCTGCAACGTGAGGCCGGCGCGCGCTCGCGCCTGGCGCAGGCGGTCGGGCTGGAGCTCAAACTGGAGGCGAACGGTTGACACGAGCAGAAACATACATGTCGGTGTCAACGTTGACAACCGTCTGACATGCGGGAGCAGTGTCAACGCGAGCCGTGCGTTGACTACACGGGTCGTCCTGGACCGCGACCCCCCGTCGGTTGAACATTCCGGGCTCTGCCCTACCGCGGCGGCCGGAGAGGTCCGAGGGAACCGCCCATGTCCACGAAGACCGAGCCCCCGGTGGCAGGGACCGCGCCAGCCGCCGAGGCGGACGCCGACGCCAGGCGGGGGAGGGCCGGGGAGGGGGCCCCCGCTAGCACGCCCGCAGCATCTTGACCTTCCCCGCCTCCCTCCCCCGCAGGGCCGGGACGGTTCACCCGTGCGCGAGGCGCAGCTGGACAGGACCGCTCGTCCGCCGCGGTTCCTTCGTGGCCCGGAGCCGGTCGATCGTGGTGGTCTTCCCGGCAAGCCGATCCGAGATCATCGCAGCGAGGGCAGCCCACGCGCCGCTGTCCGCCGCCGTGTGGTCGTTCTCCCAGTGGGAGACGGTCTCGGCGGTCACGTCGAGGAGCCCGGCGAGGTCCACCGCGCGAAGGCCGAGCGCCTTCCGCATGAACCTGAAGGCGGCGCCCTCCCGGATGCCGCGGTCCGCGAGCTCCGCCCCCACCTGCAGCTCGGCACGCTGAAGGTCCGCAGCAGCCATGAAGCTCTCGCCGCACGAGCTGCAGCGAGTTGCAGGTACGCCGCTCACGGAGAAGGGCTGCGCCCCGCCCTTCAGGTCCACCTCGAGCTGCACCTCTTCCTCGACCTGGCGGAGCTCGGCGTTGTGGCAGTGGAAGCAGCGCATGATCCCTTCTTTCTCCCCTAGAACACGGTGACGACCACCACGCCGTCCTCGAGCGCGACGATCACCGTGAGCTCGTCGCCATCCGCATCAGGGCCTGTCGCCTTCCAGGTGCCCTCCTCCGGCTGGAACCTGCACGCCACCGCCCCCACGAGCGCCGTCTGGACATCGACCTGGCGTACGCGGCGCTCCCGCATGCGTTGGCGCGCGTGGAAGCCGTAGACGATGCGCCCCGCCGAGGCGAAGCCTCGAATGTCCGCGAGGGCTTCAGAGGGCGTCATTGGGAAATGTACGCACGACTTGAAGTATTTTCAAGTGGTCGCCTCTCCTGCACGCCACCGCCCCCGGGGGGCGCTGGGGAGGCCCCGGGGCATGCCCGCCTCGTGTGCAGCCCCTCTATGGCCCGCTTAGCGGTCTTCTTGGCGCGGCCCCCAGTTCGCCAGGAACCGCCCGGACCGGCCCTGAATGGCATCTTCAGGCGAACGGTGAGGGAGTGACCCCCTGGGCCGCCTTGGAACGCGCTCCTTTCACTGTTCGAGACACAGCAGCGAGAGCGCATAACCACAGGGAACCTGCGCAGACCCGTCTTGCAGCACAGCAGGGGCGCCAAAATAAATACGTCCCGCGAAGCCGCTCCCACCCTGAGGCGTCCAGCCGCTACAGGTAGCCGAGGTGGCAAAGCCGGAGGACGTGCCTGACCAGAAGGCGACCGACACATAAGGAACGGAGGATACGAGAACTTCGCTGTACGACCCGCCGGCCTCGTCCGAAAAACTGTTTATCAGGCTTCCGCCGAGCAAATCCGACCAACTGTTCGCGACAATTGCTCCGTTCACTCTCACAAATGGGAGCGTCGGCCGATTCAAGCGAGACACGGGAGCGGTGGCCGCCCCGTCGGCAATCCAAGCCTTGTAGGTGTTGTGGAGACCGGCGAGGCCGGCGTGATATTGGCATTTGGCGTCAGCGCCTGCCACCCCTCCGAGTGCAGAACCCGCGTATTTGACGCTCGTGAGAAACATGACGATCTCGCACTGCCCCCCCACGCACATCTTCGAGTCGCAGACGTGCCCGCACGTGCCGCAGTTGTCCGGGTCCACCGCCAGGTTCGCTTGCCCCGACGAGCACGACGTCAGCGTTCCGCCGCCGCTGTTGCCCTGATAGCCGCTGCAGGCGTAGCCGAGCCCGCTCGCGGTGCTGAACTGGGTGCCGCCGTACGGGCAGTTCGGATCGCCCACCGGCAGAACCACGCTCGTCACCGACTGGCCCGCCGCTCCCTGTCCCCCCGGGATGCCCTGCGGCCCGGCCGGCCCCATCGGTCCCGCGGGTCCCACCGGTCCCTGCGCGCCCGTTGGTCCCGCGGGCCCCTGCGCGCCGTCCATCCCCGCCGGCCCCACCGCCCCGGCCGCGGCCAGCAGCTCCCAGCGTGCATCCGGCGGAGGCAGTGCGAGGATCGGCGGCGCCACGGCGACCCATGACGAGCCGTTGAGCTGGACGACGTCCTCGGCCGAGTAGCTGACGGCAGGGCTCCACGCGCCCATCCAGTTGAGCCCCTTGGGCCCCGCTGGTCCCGGCGCCCCGTCGGCGCCGCGCGCGGCGAGCAGTTGCCACGTGGAGCTGGGCGGAGCAGTGCCGGTGGAGATGGCGACGGCCATGTACGCGGAGCCGCCGTACTCCACCGCGTCATCGACGAAGTAGGTGTCGAGGGGCGACCAGCTCCCCCGCCAGGACATACCCCTCGCTCCGGGGGCGCCGGCCGGACCCGGGGGGCCTTGAGGGCCCATGGAACCAGCCGGGCCCGTCGCGCCGACCGCGCCCGTCGAGCCTTGCGCCCCCGTGGCGCCGTCTCCTCCCTTGCACGCCAGCAGCGCCGCGAGACTCAGCAAGACGATTCTTCGCACTTGGTCCCTCCCCGAGTGGCCCGAAGCGCGCGGACCATATCATCGGAGAGTGACACGGACCCAGGGATGAGTCATCGCTTGCGTCCCCTCGATTGTCGTGGAGCCCCCCACTACCCCGCCCGCACCACCTTGAGCTCCCCTCTCCCCCTCGCCCGCATCGCCAGGCCCACCCGCGGCGCCGCCACCCCCTCCGCCCCGCCCACCCGGAAGAACTCCATCAGCTGCCGCAGCGACTCCGCCTGCGACGCCAGCTCCTCCGCGGTGGCCGCCAGCTCCTCGGCCGCGGCGGCGTTGCGCTGGGTGACCTGGTCCACCATCCCCATGGCCGTGGTGATCTGCCCGACCCCCGCCGACTGCTCGCGCGAGGCGGACGCCACCTCCTGCACCAGGTCGGCCGTCTTCTGGATGGCGGGCACCAGCTCGCCGAGGAGCCGCCCGGACCGCCCGGACACCTCGAGGCTGCTCGCGGCCACCGCCGCGCACTCCTTGGCCGCCTTCTGGCTGCGCTCGGCGAGCCGCCGCACCTCCGCCGCCACCTGCGCGAACCCCTTGCCGTGCTCCCCGGCCCGCGCCGCCTCGATGGCCGCGTTGAGGGCGAGGAGGTTCGTCTGGTACGCGAGCTCGCCGATGATGGAGAGGTGGCCGGCGATGGTCTTGGTCGCCTCCGCCGCCTCGTGCCCGGCGCGCCCGCTCTCCTCGGCCTGCCGCGCCGCCTGGCTGGCCATCTGCTCCGACTGCCGGCTGTTGTCGGCGTTCTGGGAGATGGAGGCGCTCATCTCCTCCAGGCTCGAGCTGGTCTCCTCCACCGAGGCCGCCTGCTCCGAGGTGCCCTGCGAGAGCGCCTGCGAGGTGGCCGACACCTGCACCGCCGCCCCGGTGAGCGCCTCGGCGCCGCCGCGGACCGCGCCCACTAGGCGCGCCAGCTGCCGCGTCATCTCGCCCATGGCCTCCTGCAGCTTGCCGAGCTCGTCGTGGCTCGTGACCCGCACGCTCTCGCGCAGGTCGCCGCCGGCGATGCGCTGCGCCAGCGCCACCGCCTCGCCGATGGGGACCACCACGCTGCGGGTGACGAGGAGCGCGATGGCGATCGCCAGCAGCGCCGCGGCCAGGATGAGCCCGAGGATGAGCGCCCGGGCCTGGCGGAAGGCGGCCTCGCTCGCGCGCGCCGCGTCGCCGAGCCGCTCGGTCTCGTGGTCGAGGAGCTTCTCCCAGGCGCCGTGGACCCGCTGCAGCGCCGGGACCACCTCGCGCAGGGCCAGCTCCTGGGCCTCGTCGCGCCGGCCCTCGGCGAGGAGCGCGCGGGCCTTGGCGAAGGCGTCGATGTACGCGAGGCGCTGCACCCCGAGGTCGTCGAAGAGCGCCCTCTCGATGGGGCCGGAGAGGGTGGCCTCGCGCTTCTTCACGACCACGTTGGCGCGGTCGCGGACCGAGGCGATGTCGGCGAGGGTGCGATCGACCTCCGCCGGATCCTTGAGGAGGAAGAGGCGGGTGACGTGCCCGGTCTGCTCGCCGACGAGCGCGATGCCCTCCTGCGCCAGCCGCGCCTCGCTCCAGCGCTGCTGGGTGATCTCGTGGATGTGCTCGTTCAGCTCGGAGAGGCGCGCGAGCCCGAGCCCGCCGACGGCGACGAGGAACGTGACCAGCACTCCGAAGGCGAGCGAGAGCCTCGGACCGATGTTGAGGTGCGGCATGACTGTCCCCGGCGCCCGACGCTTCGCCCGGACCCCCAAGGCCGAGGCGGCGTTGACGCACGGTGACGAGAACTGCACTCCGCGTGCCTGGAAACAGGGCACGACCGGTCGGACCTCGCCGGACTCCACCGCAACCAGCGTCGGGACGAGTCCCGCGAGCAGGCGACGTGCGGACTCGGACGCGGGGCCGCGCGCGAGGAAGAAGGGTCAGCGGCTCCCAAAGAAGCGAACGCTTACTTCAAGTCACACAAGGGGGTGCCGAAAGGGTGATTCCCTGTCAATCCGACGAGACCTTGGGGCTGACGGGTGTGCCAGGTCCGGGTTCGCCCTGCGAAACGGAAGCGTCCGAAGGTGCGGAGGATTTCCGGATTCGGCGCGGGACGCGCCCTCGGCGCTGGCTGCGGGAATCGCGAGGGGAGCATGGGTGGGCGGGGCATCTCGCGCACCCAGGTGTGGGTTGTGGCACAGAACTTAACCTGTCGCGGTGCCGCGAGCGGGCGTGCGATGCCAACCGATCACACCGCGTACTGGTCGTGGCGACGTACTCCGCGCGCGATCGTCCCTGGCCCGAGCGTAGTCCGAACTGCGGTCAGGTGCGTGTTACATTCACCGAATGCCGCCACTCGGGAAAAATGCCCAGCCTGCGAACACGGCGTTCCTCGACGGATTACGCGGACTAGCGGCCTTTGTCGTGATGGTCGGCCACGCGCGGTGGCTGCTGTGGGAAGGCTGGGGGAATTCCGCCGCGCACCGCGCCAGCCATGGGCCATTCGGCAGATTGTTAATGTACGTCCTGGTGCCATTCCGATTCGGACACGAAATGGTCGTACTATTTTTCGTGCTGTCCGGGTTTGTCATTCATCTCAGGTATGCGCGCGGTTATGTGCGAGATCCTGGAGCGACCTTCGATCTCGGGGCGTTCTGGAGGCGGCGCGCGAGGCGCATATACCCGCCACTCCTGTTTGCAATGGTTGTAACCTTTCTGTGCGACGTCATAGGTGAACATGCCGGGTTCGGCATCTACAGCGGAAGCACGGTCTATCCATTGCTCAACGCCAACATTCATGCCTCACACGACTGGTGGACTGCGCTGGGCAACCTGTCCTTCTTGATGGGCGCCTACGTTCCGGTATGGGGAACCAATGGCCCGCTGTGGTCGTTGATGTACGAATGGTGGTTCTATATGTTGTACCCAGCCGTGTGGTTCGTGGCGCGTCGTTCGCTACTGCTCGGAAGTGCCATCGTCTTCGGCGGTTGCTTCGTAGCGGTTGTCTTTCCTGGCTGGCCGCTGCGAATGCCGGAACAGGTTCTGGCCGGAATGGGCATCTGGTGGCTGGGAGCGGTTCTCGCGGAGAAGGAAGCGGGGAGGCTCTCTGTCAGATGGCGATCGCTGGGTATGTTTGCGGTTGCGCTCCTACCCGCCCCTTTCATGCGAGCTAGTCCGTTTGCGGATGGCGTCTGGGGCCTCGGTTTCTTCGGGCTGATATCGATCCTGTTTGCACTGGGAGAGAACCACGTCGCTCGCCGAGTTCTCGGTCGGCTTGGCTGGCTAGGCGAGTGCTCCTACACCATGTACGTCATCCATTTCCCTCTACTGGTTCTGCTGAGTGGATGGTTGATGTCCCGGTCGCCGAGCGGTACGCTCCCGGCTCACCTGGGCTGGGTCTACGGTTCCATCCCGGTCCTCGTCCTGTTCAGCTATTTGGCGCATTATTTCGTGGAGCGGCCGTTTGTCCGAAGTTCGCGGAAGCCTGCGCGGGAGCCCTCGAGCGCGCCAGCCCTCGCAGCCTGACCTTCTCAGCCGCAGCGAACAGCGTGTCGGCGGGACGCCCGTGAGCGCGGAGGGAGCCGAAAGGATGGTGCTCTGGATCGGGACTTCGGGCCCCGCGACGGCACGGATGCGTCGGGCCTTTGCTTAGAGCAATAATGGCTCGATCGTGATAACATCTCTTCTCCGTCGAACGGTTCCTGGCAAAACCGAGGCGCGCGTCAGTCTCGAGCCACGGGTCATGACTTATGCTCCAGCTCTCCGTCGTTATCCCGTCTTTTGAGCGCCCCGTCTGGCTCGCTCGCGCGATCCGTTCGCTCCTAGGGCAGGAACCAGCTCCGAGCGAGGTGATTGTGGTCGCGCGCGACACGGACCAGCCAACCCACGCTGCAATTGCGCGGGCACAGGCCGAAGGGCATCCGTTTCCGATCAGGAAGGCAGTTGTCACCGAGCCCGGATTCCTGCCGCCTGTCCGAGCGGGATTCGCGCTCGCGTCCGGCGATGTCGTGGCGACGCTGGACGACGATGCCGAGGCGACGGAAGGGTGGACGCGAGGGCTGCTGAGGCATTACGCGGATGCGAAGGTGGGGGGGGTCGGCGGCAGGTGCATCAACATGGATGGCGATCGGGTAGCGGCCGTGCCGTCCTGTTCCCGTGTGGGATACGTGAACTGGAGCGGCCAATTCATCGGCAATATGTACATGCGTCCAGAGTTCACGACCCCCGCTTATGTGCGCTTCCTCATGGGCGGCAACATGAGCTATCGGCGTGAGGTGGCGCGGAATCTGGAGTTCGATATGCTCCTGAACGACGGGGTAGGATTCGGCTACGAAGTCGATCTTGGGCTTCAGGTCGGTCGGGCCGGATACCTCGTCGTCTTCGACCCTGCCGTTGCCATCCGGCATTACAGTGCTCCCAGGGCAACCTCTGGTATGCGCAAGAGAGACGATCGCCTCGCGGTGTCCTCCTATGCGCACAACCAATTGCGAATCGCGTTGCGGCGCCTGCCGATCCCGCACTCGGTTGTCGCCTTAGCGCGGCAGATCCTCGTCGGGGAGCGGCGCGCGCCGGGGCTGATTCCATTAGCCTTGGGGCCGGTGTCCCGGCGCGCCGGCTTCGTCAACGAGGTTGCTCGCGCGGCGCTGGCGGGAAGAATGTGCGCGCTGAAGCAGTTGGCTATGCGGACCTGATGAGTCCGCACCTGATTGTGACTTCAACAGCACTCCCATTGTCGCCAAGGTGGCCGAGGGCGACTCGAAGACGGCGGACTGCGTGGCGGGGGGCGCGGGTGTGGTTCTGCCTGCTCCTCGCCTCCATCTGTCTGGAAGGCTTGGGACGCAAGTTCGTACCGGGGGTCCCGCAATTCGCGTGGTACATATCCAAAGACGTTCTTCTCCTGGTCGGGATGGCCAGTTTCGGTCTGGGGCGTGCCGAACTCGCCGTCGGTCGCAAACTGTTCAGCCCGTTTTTCGTCGTCATGGCTGGCGCCGGGCTCTGGACGATCTTTGAGATGGTAAACCCAGCCCAAGGCTCGGTTCCCCTTGCGCTGCTTGGGTTGCGCTCGTATTGGCTCTGGTGGATCGCGCCCTTCATTGTCGCGCGCGCGCTGCGGCGCGACTCGGATTTCGGAACAGCCCTTTCGATTCTTGCTTTGCTCGCGCTGGTCGTGGCGGTAATGGCGGCGATACAGTTTGAATCGCCGCCCGACGCATGGGTGAACCGTTACGCCTGGGGTGAGATGGGGATCGCGGGTGTAGAAGAGACGGGGCGCGTTCGCGTCTCCTCCACATTTGCCTATCTCACCGGCTTCACCGATTTTGCAACCCTGGTGGTACCTCTTCTCTTGGTTGGCTGGCTTTCTGAGCGGCGAAGGTCCAGGAAGACGTTGTACCTCCTAGCTTTGGGTGCGTTGGGTGTGACCCTGCCGATGTCTGGGGCGCGCGCGCCGCTGGTCCTCATTGGTTGCGCGCTCGTCGTCATCTTTTGGGAAACGGGAGCGCTAAGTACGCGTCGTGGCTGGGCGCTGCTGGTGCTCGCAGTCGCGTTGGCGGAAGCACCTAAGTTGCTGGCGCCCGAGTCAGTGAAAGGGACGGCATCGCGGTTCGCGGGAGATGACACGCGAGGTAGATTCCTGGAGGGCCTGCAAGTCCTGCCGCCAGTGGCGCTTGCTTTTTACCAGTATCCTCCTCTCGGAATCGGCACTGGCATGCAGCAGAACGCACGCTTCGCACTCGGCGTAAGGACTACCTGGGATACAGAACTCGAAATTGGGCGCTACCTGATCGAGCTCGGGCCAATAGGGTATCTCTTGGTGTGGACCTGCCGCCTGGGCCTTTGCGTAGCGCTGGCGCGCGCAGCGCGAGCTTTGCGAACCGCTCGCCGCCGAGAGTGGGCCGGCCTGTCCGTGGCCCTCGCCGGCCTGGCCGTTATCGGGAACTTCGTGTTCAATCATGTGTTTCAGGCGCTGTTCTTTGTGATGGTGGGCCTCATCTTGCGTCAATGCGCGAACATTCGCAGCGATCTGCGTCGTCCACTCGTGGAGAGCGCACATAATGCCGGGGGACAGGGATGAACTCGGTTGTGGTGAGCCATCCGCACGCAGCGGCCGTGGCGGTGGGAACGGCTTGTGCCCTAGATCGCGAGGGTATGCTCGCGGCTCTGCTCACGGGAGCGGGAGCGGCGCGATACTCTTGGCGCGGTTCGCTGCTCCAACGCCTCTCGACACGGTGGCCGCGCCTCGCGAACCGCGTGTGGACCTTGGACGCGCGCCGGATCCAGACGCTTGGATCGGTCGAAATAGGCGCGAGACTGGTTTCCAAGGCGGCTCGCAGGCTCGGTCGGCGCACGCCCAGCCAATATGACGCGCTGTTCGTCGGCCATGATGCTGCAGCGGCCCTGATGCCTTGGCCGCGCGGCGTCACAGCGGTGTACGCCTACGAGGACGGCGCGCTCCGCACCTTCCGGAAAGCCGCTCGCCGTAACGTCGCGCGCATCTTGGACCAACCGTCACCATTTTGGCGCACCGTCGAAAAAGTATGGTTAGAGGAGTCCAGACGCTGGCCCGGTGCCATGGGCTCAGCGCCGCCGCTCGAGCCGGAGTGGAAGAAGCGGCGGAAGGACGAAGAGCTCGCGCTCGCCGACGCGGTGTCGGTTGCCTCGGCTTTCACTCGCGCGTCACTCGTCGAGGCCGGCTACCGTGGCTCCGTCATCCTGACGCCGTACGGCTACCCGGTCGAGCTGTTCAGCTATCGGACGAAGACTCCGGATGGACCGTTCACGGTGATTTCCGTGGGCACACAGGACCTCCGGAAGGGAACGCCGTACCTGCTCGAGGCTTGGCGAAAGGCGGGGTTGCGTGACGCGCGCCTGCGACTCATCGGCCCGATGCGACTTACGGAGGAGTTCTTGAAGCCATATCGTCAGTTGTTCGAGCAGGTAGCGCCGCTGCCGAAGGTTCAGCTGGAACGCGAGTACCAGGCTGCCGACCTACTCGCGTTCCCTACGCTCGGAGACGGGTTCGGCCTGGTCATTCAGGAGGCGATGTGTTGCGGTACGCCCGCACTCACGACTCGATGCGGCGGCGGGCCAGAGTGCATCACCAGCGGGACTGACGGGTTGATCGTGCCCGAGGCCAACGTGGAAGTGCTGGTCGAGGCGCTGCGATGGGCAGCTGCGAACCGCGACCGGCTGTGGGAAATGGGGCGCGCAGCGCGACGGCGGGCGGAAGCGTGGATGTGGGACGATGCTGGCCTCGACCTGACCCGACGGCTCTCTGCGGTGCTTCGCACGCGTGCTTAAGCCAGTGTCCGCCAATTACAAAGCGCGAACATCTGTTTGCCGAAGGCCTAAGGTCACGACGAAACGCGTACAGCGGCCCTGATAGCCGACGCTACGTCGGTCAACTCGGATCTGCTCACTGCGAGCGCTACGACGAGATAACACAGCACGCCGGCGCCACCGCTGATGGTCAGGACCGGAAAGGTGCCGAATCCCCGTTCCACGAGAAGCGTGCGAAACAAGTAGCTAGCCCCGACGCCGGTGAGCACGGCAAGCAAAGGCCGAGCGATAGCGCGTGGCAGCGCTGTCCATGTAGTCGAAGTGCATCGCCCTGCCAAAGCGAGGCCGGCCATGAGCATCAGACAGTTCGCCAGCGCAAATCCGAGGGCAACGCCTGACACGCCGCGCACACGAAACGCGTTCAAGAAGCACAGGGTGACGAATGCCTTAGCTGCGTGAAACAGCAGCAGTACCCCAGGTCGCCCGCCTGCCAGCAGGGTGCCTCCGACAACAGTCGCGACGCTGAGTGCGGCGCCAGAGAGGCTCATGATGCCCGTGATCTTCCACGCATCTCCCCACCGATTCCCGATGAGCAACGCGCAGGCCTCCTGCGCGTAAACGCCGACCATGAGCGACAGGAAGACCGGCACGAGCACCTGATACTTGGTAAAGCGAGCAGCTGCGTCAGCAAACGAACCAGAAACGCGGCTCGCGGACAGTGCAGGGAACGCGATGGCAGCGATCATGAAAGCAGCATACTTCTGCGGGATAGTGGCGACATTGTAGGCGAGCGAGTAAGTACCGAGGGCCGCGGACCCGAAATAATGCCCTACGCAGATATTATCGAGATTCTCGTCGAGCTGAGTGAGCGCGCTGGCGATAACGACGAGGCCACCAAAGCGAAGGAGCCGTTGTAGCGCGGAGCCGGACACGCGGCCGGGGACAAGCGAGTGCACGGAAGGGGCCACCAGTGCGAGCCCCACGCCGGCCTGGGCCAATCGACCAATCACGATCGACCAACTGTGGCATCCGAAGTAGGCGAGCGGAATGGCGGTCGCCGGATAGGTGAGGCTGCTGCAAGCTTCTGCAATAGAGATGCGGCGATAATCAAGGCGCCTGGCTAACAGCGCGCTTGGGACGGCGCCAGCATTCAGCAAGAGATAGGCGCCAGACTGCGCTATGACGATGTAGGAAAGTTTGGGAGCGTGATAAAAAGAGGCAAGAGGCCATGCCGCCAATATGCCCACGGTGAAGATAGCGAGTCCAATGAGCCAGCTTGCGCTAGTGGCGGTGTGGATTTCTTCGTGCGTCAGCGAACGGCGCTGGACAAGGTAGGCCCGGATCCCAAAATCGGCGAAGGCACTGCAGACACTCAAGAAAATGGCGGACATGCTGACGAGCCCAAAGTCGTCCGCAGCGAGCAGACGGGCGAGGAAGAGGGTGGTCAGCAGTCCGGAGCCGAGTTGCGCCGCCCTGGAAACCGTGCCCCAGGCGACGCCCCTGACGATGTGGCCTGACGTGGCGACTGGGGCGCTCGTGTCGTCGGCTGTCATGGCCTGATGTTCCGCGAAGGTTTCGCGTCCAAGGTGTTGCGAGCGGGGCGGCGCTCGTGGGTGGTGCGACTGGCGTTACGCATTACCGGAAAAACAGGACACCAAATCGGTAGTGCTCGCCCAGCAAGATGAGATCGGCAAACGGCAAGAGGAGCCCATATCTCAAGGCGTTTGCGGCGGAAACGGTCAGGGGGAGGGCTGCGCGACGCAGCGCCGCATTGGCATGTGCACGTTTCCAAAACGCAAGGCCAAGGAAGAGCATGAGGCCGAGTGGCCAGTAAGGCCACAGGGACGGCCCCGTGATCAGAGGCAGCGCCAGCAATACGCTTAGTTTCACCAGCGCCTTGAGCGCCATGAGGCGGTTGTTCGCAGCATGTTCTTGGCGCAGTTGCTCTGACACCGTGAAGAGATGGCGAAGTGCACGGTAGGCGAGCGCCTTGCGTGGACGATGGTCCCAGGGAAAGAACACGTCCTTCAGCCGAGGCGGATGCGAAACGACCGCTGAAGCTATGAAGCACGGCGTGCCCAGTCGTGCGCCAGCACGCACCGTGAAGTCATGATCCTCGCCTAAGTAGCTGACGGTATTCGTGAACCCGCCGAGTGCGTCGAACGCGCGTCGGGAGATGGCGAAATTCGCTCCCGGGACGACCTCGCCGAAAAGTTGAAAGGAGTGGATGTAGGGTTCAATCGGTGGAACGGGGCTCGTCACGGGTCCATATGCCAGGGAATTGCAGTGCTCTGATCCCGACGTGAGCGCTTCGAGCCACCCGGGCTCGGCCAAGCAGTCGCTGTCGATGAAGGCGAGCACAGCGCCGGCGGAGATGCTGGCACCACGGTTGCGGGCCAAACCCGGGCCGACGTTGGAACCTGAGATCATGATGAGGCGTTCGAAGGCACTTGCGAACTCTTCCGCCACCGACCGCACCTCACCCGAGGAGCCATCGTCGGCAATGATTACCTCGAACCAGCCGTGCGCGAGGCGCTGACTGACCAGGCTCTGTAAGAGCGCCCGAAGTGGCTCGGAGCGGTTGAACGTAGGAACAATGACGCTCACGCGCGGCGAGGGACGAGCGTCATTGTCGAGGGGAGTGCCGACTACCCATTCAAAGTCGTGGTCCATGGAATATCAAGAGCTGCGGGGTTCTCGGCGCGCGACCGAGGCATAAGCCGCAAGGATGCGCTCAGCCGAAAGCGCCGGCTTGAACCGGCAGGATGAGTTGGATCCTTGCTGCCCCATCGTACGACGCAGGCTGGGGTCGCGAACGAGAAGGTCAATGTACTCAGCGATCTTCTGTGGGTCGCCGGCCGGCACCAGGAAGCCCTCGCTCCCGTCGTCGACGAGCTCGACGAGAGCGCCCTCCTTGGCAAGAATGACCGGTACCCCGGCGGCCATCGCCTCTGGCACCACTCTCCCAAACCCTTCGTGTCGCGAGCAGAGTACAAGTAGGTCCAGGGCGCGCATTACGGAAGGCATATCCGAACGCGCTCCAGCAAACGTGACTCGACCCTCAATTCCGAGAGAACGCGCGAGTTCGCGTAGGTCGCGCTGGTAGCGTGCCTCCTCTTTTCCGTGGGCATTGCCGACCAAGACGAAACGCGCCTGAGGGCATCTTCGCGCGCTCAATGCGGCCGCCCGGATGAACACGTCGATCGCCTTCCTGGGGTTCAACCTCGCTACGCAACCGACGAGAACGTCGCCGGAGCCGGCACCCAGGCTTATGCGAACATTGGGATCGCGCTTCGCAGCAGCGAACGTGTCGACCGAAACAGGATCGTAGACGGCGAGCACGTTTCGCTCGATGCCGCGGCGGCGAAAGATGTCGGCCGTCGCCTCGGAGATGCAAACGACGCTGTCGGAAAGTCCCGACCAGACCCGGGTCAGTGCGTCGAAGACGGGCTTCGGATCGTCGCAGGTATTCCCGCGGTAATGCAGTACGTGCGGGATCCCGCGCAGCTTCGCAGCCAGGGCCCCGTCCAGGCACGTTTCCATGTTGGAGTGGATGAGATCGGGGTGGATTCGAGAGATGAGCCGCGCGATGTGGGCGATGCCTCGCGCGAGGCGCAGGCCGTACAGAGGCAACGCGCGCGGCCTGCGAGTGATGGCTGAGAGGGGCGCGAAGTGTACCTCCGCGCCGAGTTGAAGGTAGCGCGCGGCCTGCTGGGCGCCGGGCGGTAGCACGATGTGCGCCTCGACGCCGTGCGGGATCAGGAGTCGCAGCAACTCGAGGAGGCTCTCGTCGGCCCCGCTGACAGCTTGGCCGAACGGATTCAAATACAGGACCCGCATGCGTCGGAGGGGTCCGGGGCTAAGGGGGGCGACCGCGTTCACGCGACGCCCTCGGTCCTGGGAGCGTTCGTGAGTGGCTGGCCAGCTACGCGCTCGTAGATGGCGAGCACCTCGGCGGCGGTCTTGTCCCAATGGAACTGGCTAGCCCGTGCGAGCCCGCGCGCGCGGAGCTCGCGGGCCAAGTGAGCATCAGTAAGCACCCGAGCAGTGTGGCACGCGAGTTCGTCCGAGTCCAAGGCGGGGGCGTGGAGCGCGGCGCCGCCGGCGACCTCCGTGAGAGCGCCTGCGTCCGAGGTCACGACGGGAAGTCCCGCTGCCATCGCCTCGAGTACCGGCCAGCCGAATCCCTCGTAGAGAGACGGGAAAAGAAGGGCGTCCGCCGCCTGGTACAACTCGAGCAGCGTCGCCTGGGAGACGGGGCCCACGTTCGAGACGGCCTGACCAAGCCTGAGGTCGTCGATCAGTTTGTGCTGGGCCGGTGAGAATGCCTGGCCTGCCTTCAAGAGCACCGCATCGACCCCATCTCGGCGCAGCTGACTCAGCACGCGCAATACGGTCTCAACGTTCTTGTAGAAGCTATTGCTGCCGACGTGCAGCAGGACTGGCCGTTCCCCCAGGGCGAGCCTCCTCCGGGCGGCCGCCCGAAGGCTGGGATCGGGAGCGATCGGGTAATTGAGCCCGGAATGGACGACCGTGATCTTCTCTTCCTCGATCCCTCCGATCGACACCAGGTCGCGCCGGGTTTGCTCGGAGACGGCGATGACCGCGGCGGCTCGGCGCATCTCTCTCAAGGAGAGACGCAGGATCTTGGTCGCGAAGGGGGCGCGGAAGGGAGACGGGAGGCGTCCGGCGTCGGCGAGCAGCAGCATGAGGTCATGACACGTCACCACCGTGCGTCCGGCATCCAGGCGGTGCAGGAGAAAGGCCTCGCCGTGATCGCACAGGTGAAAGACGTCCGCTTGGACTGCCCCGCATACGCGAGGGTAACGCACGAAGCGCCCCCAGAACGCGTCGGCCTTCTCGACAAACCGTCCCCGGCGGAGAGCGTCCGGAAGCAGGGGGTCGACCCGGACCCGCTGTACGGGAACGTGAAGCCGCTGCAATGCCTCGCCGAGCCTGTGCGCATAGAGTGACATGCTCGGCTGTCGCTCTTCGCGATAGTTGTGAAACATCGCGACGGTCATGGCGTCCACGGGCTCGACTCGTATACCCGGAACGGGCCTCGCTAAGCTAGACTGCGCGGCCATGCCGATTCTCGGACTGAACGCATTCCACGGCGACGCAGCGGTCGCGGTGATCAAGGACGGCCAGCTCGCCGCGGCCATGGAAGAGGAGCGGCTCAACCGGCGGAAGCACTGCGCCGGGTTCCCCGCGCTGTCGTCGCGCGAGGTGCTGAGCCAGCTCGGCCTCTCGGCATCGGACCTTCGCCACGTCGCCATCTCACGCGACCCCAGGGCCAACGTCGTGAAGAAGGCGCTCTTCGCGCTCCGGCGGCCCGGGTTCGCGAAGCAGGTGCTGGACCGCTTGTCCAACCTCGGCAAGGTGCGTGGTGTGGAGGCCACGCTGGCCCAGGCACTCGGCGCCGACCACCTCGACGTCCAGGTGCACGCCGTCGGGCACCATCGGGCTCACCTCGGGAGCGCGTTCTTCGTCTCTCCCTTCGAGGAGGCCGCCTGCCTCTCGATCGACGGGTTCGGCGACTTCGTCTCCACGATGCGGGCGGTGGGCCGGGACCGCGACATTAGCGTCATCGACGAGGTCGGATTCCCGCACTCGGCCGGCCTCTACTACACCGCCGTCACCCAGTTCCTCGGGTTCCACAAGTACGGGGAAGAGTGGAAGATGATGGGGCTCGCGCCGTACGGGAGGCCCCGATACGTCGAGCAGCTGCGGCAGCTCATCCGGCCCACTGCCAATGGCCTCTTCGAGCTGAATCTCGATTACTTCCTGCACGCCTCCGAAGGCATCGAGATGAGCTGGGCCGATGGCAGCCCCCACGTAGGCCGGGTCTTCTCGCCGAAGCTGGAACAGCTGCTCGGGCCGGCTCGAGACCCCGAGGATCCAGAGTTCTACGGCAAGTGGGCCGACATCGCCCACAGCGCCCAGGTGGTCTACGAGGAGATCTTCTTCCACCTCCTCAACGATCTTTACACGCGGACCAAGCTGCCGCGGCTCACGCTCGCCGGCGGCTGCGCGCTCAACTCGGTCGCGAACGGCAAGATCTTCGAGCAAACCCCGTTCAAGGAAGTCTACGTGCAGCCGGCGGCCGGGGACGACGGCACCGCCATCGGCGCCGCGTTCTACGTCGAGCACGCCGTGCTGCGCCGCCCGCGGCGCTACGTCATGGAGCACGCGTACACGGGGCCGGCCTACGACGATCGTGCCATCGAGGCGGCCGTGGAGCAGGCTCGCCAGAACGGGTGGGACGAAGCCATCCAGGTGAAGCGATTCGAGGACAGCCAGCTTTTCTCGTCAGTCGCTGCCGCCATCGCGGCCGGGAAGGTGGTGGGCTGGTTCCAGGGCGCGATGGAGTTCGGGCCCCGGGCCCTGGGCAACCGCTCCATCGTGGCCGACCCGCGCCGCGCCGACATGAAGGACATCCTCAACACGCGCATCAAGCACCGCGAGACCTACCGGCCCTTCGCGCCCAGCGTTCTCGAGGAGCGGGTGGGCGACTACTTCGAGAGGACCGAGCCTTCTCCTTTCATGCTGATGGTCTACAAGGTCCGGGAGCCGCAGCGTGCCCGTGTCCCCGCGATCACGCACGTGGACGACTCCGGCCGGCTGCAGACCGTGAGCGCCCGGACCAACCCCCGCTACCACTCGCTCATCCGCGAGTTCGAGCGGCAGACCGGCATCGGGATGGTGCTCAACACCAGCTTCAACGAGCACGAGCCGGTGGTGATGACTCCCGGCGACGCCATCCGCTGCTACCTCAAGACCCGGATGGACGTCCTGGCGCTCGGCAACTGGGTGCTCAGCCGCGCATGAGGATCCTCTTCCTCAACCAGTTCTTCCACCCCGACCACTCCGCCACCGCCCAGATCGCCACCGATCTGGCGGAGGACCTGGTCGCCCGCGGCTTCAAGGTTTCCGCGCTCGCCGCGCGCGGCAGCTATCTCGGGGGTGGGGAGCTAGCCGCATTCGAGGAGCACCGCGGGATCCGCATCCACCGCGTCCGTGCCACTTCCCTGGGCAAGAAGACGCTCCTCCATCGCGCCTGCGATTACGCCAGCTTCTACGCGGTCGCCGCCGCCGAGCTGGTCCGGCTGCCGCGGCAGGACGTGATCGTGGCCATGACCACTCCGCCGCTCATCGCCGCGGCTGCTTTGGCGGCCCGGCCGTTCCGCGGCGCCAGGCTGGTCTACTGGGTCCAGGATCTCTACCCCGAGGTGGCGGTGGCCATGGGCGCCCTCGGCGCCCGCTCGCCGGCGACGCTCGCCATGAGCGCCACCTCGCGCCAGGTGCTGCGCCGGGCCGACCGGGTGGTGGTGCTGGGCGAGGCAATGCGCGAGCGGGTGGTGGTGGCCGGCGCGCTGCGCGAGCGCACCGAGGTCGTGCCCAACTGGTCCGACTCCGCCTCGGTCCGCCCGGTGCCCCATGCCGAGAACCCGTTGCGGGCCGAGCTGGCGGGCGGCGCTTCCTGCCTGGTCATGTACTCGGGCAACATGGGGCGCGGCCACGACCTCGACACGCTCCTCGGTGCCGCGCGGCTGCTCCGGGATCGCGCCGACGTCCGCTTCCTCTTCCTGGGCGACGGCGCGAAGCGGCCCCAGGTCGAGGCGGCCGCGCGCGAGCTGCCCAACGTCGCCGTCGGCCCATACCGGCCCCGTGAGCAGCTCGCCCTCTCTCTCTCGGCGGGCGACCTCCACCTCGCCTCGCTCGAGCCCGGGCTGGAGGGGCTCATCGAGCCTTCGAAGGCCTACGGGATCATGGCCGCGGGGAGGCCGGCTCTCTTCGTGGGCCCGCGGGGCAGCGAGGTCGCTCGCACGCTGGTACGCGAGGGCTGCGGCGAGGTCTTTGCCTCCGGTGAGCCGGCCGCGCTGACCGCCGCGATCACGGCGCTCGCGAACGACCCGGGTCGGCGCGCGGCCATGGGGGCGCGCGCGCGGGCGGCGCTCGTCCAGCGCTACGACCGCCGGGTCGCGGCGGACCGGTTCGCGGCCATCCTGGGCACGGTCTGAAGCGGTGGTTTGCTGACCGTGTGCGCAGGTAAGAGACGCCGATCACGGAAATCCTCCGCGACCGCAACCCCTCGCGTTACCCGAAGCTTTCGCGCCATCGTCGTGTGTCTCGGCGACTTGACGCTTGGTTCGTTCGCCTGGGATAAGGACCGGCACCTTGTCCGCTCGAGGTCCGCTCTAAGGGGGGCGCGTAGATGAAGACGGCAGCGGTCGCGTTCTCGCTCTCGACCATCGCCTCCGCGGCCCTGACCCCCGCGGTGAGAGCGGCCGCGCACCGTTTCGGCGCCCTCGATCACGCCCTCTCTTCCCGCAAGGTCCACGGCAAGCCCGTCCCCCGCCTCGGCGGCCTCGCCATCGTCGCCGCCTTCTACGTCCCGCTGCTGGCGCTGCTCGACGTGGACAGCAGCGTCGGCCAGCGCTTCTGGGGCGACCGCCTCCACGCCTTCGGCCTCATCGGCGGCAGCCTGGTCATCGCCGGGCTCGGGGTCTACGACGACCTCCGCGGCGCCGGCGCCCGGCTCAAGTTCGCCGTCCAGTTCGGCGCCGCCGCGCTCATGTATGCGGTCGGGTTCCGCATCGACCAGGTCGCCATCCCCTTCGGCCCGGTGGTCCAGCTCGGTCCACTCGGTCCCTTCCTCACGCTCTTCTGGATCGTGGGTGTCATCAACGCCCTCAACCTCATCGATGGGCTCGACGGGCTCGCCGGCGGGGTGGCCTTCGTGGCCGCGGCGGTCACCTTCGTCCAGGCAGCGCTCCACGGCGACCCCCTCATGCTCCTCTTCACCGGCGCGCTGGCCGGCGCGGTGCTCGGGTTCCTGGTCTACAACTTCAACCCGGCCAGCATCTTCATGGGCGACACCGGGAGCATGTTCCTCGGCTTCGTCCTCGCCGTGAGCGCCATCCAGACCAACCA
>JAJXUY010000195.1 GCA_021782525.1 Acidobacteriota bacterium
CGCGACCAGGCCGAGGCCGCGCGGGCGCGCGAGCAGCGGACGGCGGCGCTGTACGCCGTCAGCCGCGCCTGCGCCAGCGCCGGCGAGACGTACGAGGTCGTGCGGGTCGCCGGGCACCACCTCGCCGAGGTGTTCGGGAGGCAGGTGGTGATCCTGCTGCCGCACACCGACGGTCGCCTCGGGGAGGCCTACTCCGGCGGGGTGCCGTTCACCCGCGACCCCAAGGAGCTCTCGGTCGCGCAGTGGTGCCTCGACCACGGCGAGAGGGCCGGGCTCGGGACCACCACCCTGCCCGGAAGCGTGGCGCTCTACCTGCCGCTGCTGGTCTCCAGCGGTTGCGTCGGCGTGGTTGGTCTCGGACCGGGCGCCGGGCCGCTGGATTCCGAGCGCGTCCACCTCCTGGAGGCGTTCGCGAACCAGATCGCGCTCGCCGTGGAGCGAACCAACCTCGCCGCCGAGGCGCAAACGGCGTTGCTCCAGGCGGAGACCGAGAGGACTCGCAGCGTCCTGCTGTCGTCGGTCTCCCACGATCTGCGCACGCCGCTGGCCGCGATCGCCGGCGCCTCCAGCACGCTGCTGCGCAACCCCGCGTCGCTGCCCGCCGAGACGCGCCGCGACCTCCTGCAGTCGATCAACGATCAAGCCGAGCGCCTGAACCGGTTCATCGGCAACCTGCTCGACATGACGCGGCTGGAGGCGGGCGCCATCGTGCTGCGGCGCGAGTGGCAGCCGGTCGAGGAGGTGGTGGGCGCCGCCCTCGGTCAGGTCGAAGGGAGACTGGCCGGGCGCGAGGTCGAAACCAGCGTGCCCGCCGCGCTGCCGCTGGTCGCCATCGACGCGAGCCTGGTGGCGCAGGCGCTGGTCAACCTGCTGGACAACGCCCTCAAGTACACTCCGGCCGGCTCGCCGATCGAGATCGCGGCGCGGGTCGAGGCCGACGCCCTCGTCCTCGAGGTCGGCGACCGCGGGCCCGGGTTGGCGGCGGGCGAGGAGCAGCGCGTGTTCGAGAAGTTCTACCGGAGGGCGCCGGAGAACGGGCAGCCGGGCGCCGGTCTCGGCCTGGCGATCGCCCGGGCGGTCGCGGTGGCGCACGGAGGGAGGATCACCGCGGCCAACCGGCCTGGCGGAGGCGCCGTGTTCTCGCTGACGCTGCCGCTCGGCGGACCGCCGCCGGAGATCCGCGCCGAGGGGCCGGCCGCGACCGCGCGGGAAGCCGGGCGGACGGAGGGGTGAGCCGATGGTGTCGGCCGAGCCGCTCGTGCTGATCGTGGACGACGAGGCGCCGATCCGGCGCTTCCTGCGCGCCAGCCTGGTCGGCGAGCGTTGCCGCGTCGCGGAGGCCGCCAACGCCGCGGAGGCGCTCGAGAAGGCCGCCAGCCAACGTCCCGACGTCATCGTCCTCGACCTCGGCCTGCCGGACCGCGACGGGATCGCCGTGATCCGCGACCTGCGCGAGTGGTCGCAGGTGCCGATCGTCGTGCTCTCGGTGCGCGACCGCGAGGCCGACAAGGTGACCGCGCTGGAGGCCGGCGCCGACGACTACCTGACGAAGCCGTTCGGGGTCGGGGAGCTGCTCGCCCGCCTTCGCGTCGCCCTCCGCCACGCGTCGGTCGCGGGCAGCGGTGACGAGGAGCCGGCGTTCACGGTCGGCGACCTCCGCGTCGACCTCGCCCGGCGCCAGGTGTTCGTGGCGGCGCGGGAGGTGCGGCTGACGCCGATCGAGTACAAGCTCCTCGCGGTCCTCGTCAAGAACGCCGGGAAGGTGCTCACCCACCGCCAGCTCTTGCACCAGGTCTGGGGGCCGGAGTACGGCGACGAGAACCACTACGTGCGCGTCTACGTGGCCCAGCTCCGGCACAAGCTCGAGGCGGACCCGGCGCGGCCCCACTACCTGCGCACCGAGCCCGGCGTCGGCTACCGCCTCGTCTCGGAGTGACCCGTAACGGTCGGGCCGGCGCTCGCGAGGGAGAGTCGTCGTGCCTTTCGGACCCCGGACCTCGGACCCCGTACCACGGACCACTGACCACCTCTTTCCTGCGCCCGGAACCCGGAGCCCTGTATTGTCGATGCCCTACCGCCGGGTGGCGCCTTGGAGTTGGAGGCCGGAGAAGATCGGCCGTTCAAGGGCCGATTCGAGGTTGGGGCGATGCCGGTCGCGGCCCCTTAACGCAGCAACACAAGCCTGCCCCCGTTTCAACAGGCTGCTGGTGCTCAGAGCCGCTTGAGCCTCCCCCCAGGCACTCGCCCCCAGGCGGTGGATTCTGGGGAGCCGTGACGCTTGACAGACAAGGGCACCCTAGACAAGATATCAAGCCGAGTCCACGAAGGTCGATGATGCGGAAGGCGAGAGACAAGCAGGCCGATACACGAGTGAGTTGCCGTGAACAAGCAAGGTAGCCGTGCTGATGCGGCCCTCGCCGTCGCCGGCGGCGCACTCGATGGAACGCCTGCCGCTGCCGCTGACACTGGACAACTCATCCTACCCCTGAGCCTCGACAGCTTCGCGCAGTTCGAGTCCTTCCCGCGGGCGCTTGGTGATCCCGCTGTTCGCGCGAGTTTGGCCGACAACACGACACTTCCGGTTAGCGCGCGGCAGCTTGTTCGAATGGTCAACGACTGTCAGTTTGTCTCGCACACGCACGAGGTGCTCGCCGCCTTCGATCAGTGGGTGCGGGGACAGCAGTCAAAGGATCGCTTGCGAGCAACCGCCGGCACTCTGAGGAGCTACGTCACGTCCACCTATCCCGCTGCGCTTGATGCGCTCGTCACTTACTCAAAGTCCGCCTACCCGCAATACTCCGTTCAGATCGAGAGCTTGAGCCAGCGCTTGAGCACGATTAGCCAGGGCGCAGCACCGTGCAATCCTGTCGGGCCGACGTCAACGCAAAGGAGATCCCTGGGGCACTGGATGGCTGGTTCGAAACACCTGGTGCGTGATGGCAACTTACGGAGCCGTCGTCAACTGTGGTGTCTATTCGAACGTCGCCGTTGCCGTGTTCGTCGCCGTCGCGATCGCGGCCGCTATCGTGCTGGTGGTTCCAGTGGTCTGATGCTCGCCCGCGCGCCGGACGACCTCTTGAAGATGTCGCTTCATGTCGAGGGGCCGGAGCGGATCCTTGGTTTCCTGGCGGAGCGCGATCGCTCGTTGCGATTACCAAACCGAGCTGTCCACACGTGCGAGACCTGCCGGTACCTCTTCGGCAGCACGCGTGTGCGTAGCCTGCTCCGGCGGCACTACCGTTCCGTCGAACCACGGGTGGTAGAGCGCTTCATGACCTCGCTGGCGCTGGCGGACTTCCAACGAAAGACGATCCTCGCAGCCCAACGGCAGGAACCGGCAGGCTAAGGATCCGGGAGAGAGCTCTGACCATGCACGTCGCCTTTCCGAGCGTATTCCTTTTCTCGCTTGCAGGAGTCTGCTTGGCGGTCGCGCTACCGCTTCGCTATTGCGGCGTGAAGCCAAATCCGTGGTACGGCGTCCGCTTTCCGCAGTCCTACACGTCTGCGGAGCATTGGCGCCAAATCAACCGGCGCGGCGCGAGTCTGCTCATTGGGTGGGCTCTCAGCATGGCTGCCCTGGCGCTGCTGTTCGCGCTCCCCGTACCCATGAGCCCTGGCATCCAATCCGTCATCGCCCTGGTCTATCCGTTGAGCGTCTTCGTCCCTGTTCTTATCACCTACCGATACGCTCGCGCACTCCCGCCGGTGCTGGACCGCGACGACGTACCGCCCAGGTGGTGAGGTGCTAGAGTGAAAGCTAAGCTGCTCGGTGCTTCCCTGTTCGTCGTCGCTGCGATCGTGATCGTCGGTGCGCTACCGCTGTGCCTCGGTTTAGTGGAACCGAACCAGGTTTACGGCGTTCGTTTCTCTGAGTCGTTCACATCGGGAGCGAACTGGCACCGAATCAACAGGTACGGTGGCGCGGCGCTAATGGTGTGGGGCTTCTCTGCGTTGCTGGTGAGCCTCCTGGTCATGGTGCCTTCACGCGTGCCACAGCGCCTGAGACTGTGGCTCGGACTCTTATACCCCATGAGCGTCGTCGTGCCGGTTCTATTCACCTATCTCTACGCCCTTCGACCCTAGCCTCACCCTGGCCTCAAGTGGATAGGAAGTTCCTTTGTCATCTGGGTTGATGTTGGCCGGGTGAGGGGAGGTGTCAAGGCGTTGGGAGGCCACGGGGCGGAGCGGTCGGTGGGCGCGTTCAGCCGCGAGACGGGGTGAACGTGATGTTGCAGGGGGCGGAGCCCTGCCCGCCGGGGAGGCCAGGCAAGGCGTCGTCATGGCATCGAGAACGTCAACGGCGTCGCGGCGCCTGCGAGGCGAGGGTGCGGTGGGATGGCGCTGCCTGGGATTCAACGGGAGGCGACTATTGGCGGCCTTGGCGCCAAGATGAGGTGGCGGCCCTGGAGGCCGGCGCCGACGACTACCTGACGAAGCCGTTCGGGGTCGGGGAGCTGATGGCTCGCCTCCGGGTTGCGCTGGGGCACGCCTACGCCGCCGGGGCCGGCGCGGAGGAGCCGGTCTTGGCG
>JAJXUY010000196.1 GCA_021782525.1 Acidobacteriota bacterium
GCTCGCGCTCGTGCTCGGGATGGCGTACTTCGGCTTGATGGCGCTGGTGGATCAGCTCGGGGACGCCGCCCTCGTGCCGCCTGCGCTCGCGTCGTGGACCCCGACCGTCGTGTTTACCTTGCTGGCGATCAACCGCCACACCACGCTACGCACCTGAGCGCATCCCCCGGCCGGGAACGTCGGCATGCCGACACCGCCGGCCTTGTCGGCCATCCTCCCGCGGCACCTAGACGGAGCACAGCAAGACGGCCCCGGTTGCCCGGGGCCGCTCGCTTCTCGCCGGTGTCCCGCCTCGTGGAGGCGGGAACGTGGATCGACCCATGTCAGCCGAGGACCTTGCGGATCCGCTCCATCGCCCAGTCGATCTCCTCCCGGGTGATGACCAGCGGAGGGGCGAACCGGATGATGTTGACGTGCGTCTCCTTGCACAGCAACCCCTGGCGCTGCAACGTTTCGCAGAACTGCCGCGCGCCGCCCGCTGCGGCGGTGAGCTCGACGCCGATCCAGAGCCCGCGTCCGCGGACCTCCTTGATCTTGGCCGAGCGCAGCGAGCGCAGCCGCTCGAGGAAGTAGTCGCCGAGCCGGGCCGAGTTCGCGATCATCCCTTCCTCGACGAGGACCTGCAGCGCCGTGCGCGCAACCGCGCAGGCGAGCGGGTTCCCGCCGAACGTGGAACCGTGGTCACCGGGAGCGAATACGTCCATGACCTCGTCGTCGGCCAGGATGCCGGAGATCGGCATGCAGCCGCCGCCGAGCGCCTTCCCGATCACGACGATGTCCGGCCGGATCCGCTCGTGCTCGAAGCAAAACATCTTCCCGGTGCGGCCGAGGCCGGACTGGATCTCGTCCACGGCGAGCAGGAACCGGTTCGCCGTCGCCAGCTCCCGCAACCCGCGCAGGAACCCGGCGGGCGGGCTCACGATGCCGCCCTCGCCCTGGATCGGTTCGACCAGGACCGCGACCGTCTCCGGCGAAATCGCCCGCTCGACGGCCCCCAGGTCGCCGTACGGCAGCAGCCGGAACCCGGGCGTGAACGGGCCGAACCCCTTGCGGTACTGCTCCTCCGAGGAAAAGCCGACGATCGTCGTGGTGCGCCCGTGGAAGTTCCCCTCGAAGACGAGGATCTCTCCCCTGTCCTCCGCCACGCCCTTGACCGTGTGCGCCCACTTGCGCGCCGCCTTGATCGCGGTCTCGACCGCCTCGGCGCCGGTGTTCATCGGCAGGAAGCGGGCGTAGCCGGTGAGGCCGCACAGCTCGGCGCAGAGCGGGCCGAGCTGATCGTTGCGGAACGCCCGCGAGGTCAGCGTCACCCGGTCCGCCTGCTCCTTCAGCGCCGTCACGATGCGGGGGTGGCAGTGCCCCTGGTTGACCGCCGAGTACGCGGCCAGGAAGTCGAGGTACTTGTTCCCCTCGACGTCCCAGACCCAGACCCCGCTGGCGCGGTTGATCACCACGTCGAGCGGATGGTAGTTGTGCGCGCCGTACCGATCCTCGAGCTCGATCAGATCGGCGGTTGCCGCAACCTCTGTGACCATTGTCGCCTCCGAGAGCCCGCGGGAGTGCCGCGGGAGGCGGGCAGCGTACGTGATCGTGGTCGGAGGCGCAAGCTCGGGACCGTCGGCCGGCCGTGCCGTCACCCGAAGACGTACTCGACCCGCCCACCGCCCAGCAGCCCGGCCAGCGCCGGCACGAGGCCCGCCGGGTCGACGCCGAGGACCCGCGTCGGCACCAGCTCCGCCGTCCACGAGGGCCCGAGCAGGCGCAGCCGCAGCTGGACCCGGCCCTCGTGACGGAGGACCAGCTCGTGCAGCGCGCGCAGCTGCTCCGGCGCGGAGAAGCGACTGAGATCCAGCTCCACTCGCAGGGCGGTCGCCCGTCGCGACTCGATCCCCTCGAGCGGGGCGACCTCGTCGAGCGAGAGCTCCACGTGCTCCCCCTCGCTGCTGCGCGGCGTCGCGGTGGCGAGGACGGCGGTGCCGTCCACCAGCGCTCGTTCCGAGCGCTCGAACACGTCGGCGAACGCCACCGCCCGCACCCCGCCGGTCTGGTCCTCGAGCGTGAACGACGCCATCCGCCGCCCCTGGTTGCGGCCGTCCCGGATCGGGCGCACCTTGAGTCCCGAGATCAGCCCGCCGACGACGACCCTGTCGGCGCCCGCCGCCGACAGCTGCGCGAGGTCGCACACCCTGGCAGCCCCCAGTTCCCTGAGCACACCGGTCCAGCGGTCGAGGGGGTGGCCGGAGAGGTAGAACCCGAGCGTCTCGCGCTCGCCCCGGAGCCGCTCCTCGCTGCTCGCCGGCGCCGCGCCCGGCGCGGTCGCGGCCGGTTCGGCGTCCTCCGCGAAGCCGAAGAGGAACCCCTGCCCGGTCTCCAGCGCTTGCCGCTCGCGCGACGCCTGGTCGACCAGCGTGTCCAGCCCCGCGAGGAGGGCGCCCCGGTCGGGGTGCAGCGAGTCGAACGCGCCGGCGCGGATCAGGCACTCGACGACCTTGCGGTTGACCGTGCGGTCACCGACGGTCCGCAGGAGGTGCGCCGCGCTCGTGAACCGGCCGGAGCGGGCGCGCGTCTCGACGATGCTGTCGCTCGCGCTCTCACCGACGCCCTTGATCGCGCCGAGACCGACCCTGATCGCGTCGCCCTCGACCGTGAACCCCAACCGGGAGGCGTTCACGTCGGGGCCGAGAACCTTGACGCCGGCGGCGGTGAGCATCCCCACGTACGCCGCGAGCTTGTCCGTGCTCGCCACCTCGCTGGACAGCATGGCGGCCCAGAAGTGGAGCGGATGGTGCGCCTTCAGGTATGCGGTCTGGTAGGCGACGTAGGCGTAGGCGACCGAGTGGGACTTGTTGAAGCCGTACTGGGCGAACGGAACGATCTGACGCCACAGCGCCGAAACCTTCTCCTTGGGGTAGCCCTTGGCGACGCCGCCGGCGATGAAGTGCTCGCCTTCCTCGTCGATCAGTTCCTTGATCTTCTTCCCCATCGCCTTGCGCAGCGTGTCGGCGCTCGCCATCGAGAAGCCGGCGATCTCCACCGCGATGCGCATCACCTGTTCCTGGTAGACGATGACGCCGTACGTCTCGGCCAGGATCTCCTCGAGCTGGGGGAAGATGTACGTGATCGGCTGCCGCCCGTGCTTGCGGTCGGCGAACTCGCCGGTCCACTGCATCGGGCCCGGGCGGTAGAGCGCGTTCAAGGCGGCGATCTCGTCGAACCGGCGCGGCTGCACCGTGCGCAGGAGCTCACGCATCCCCGAGGACTCGAACTGGAACACGCCGTCGGTGTCGCCGGCGGAAAACAGGTCGTACACCGCCGGGTCGTCGAAGCTCATCCGCTCGAAGTCGGGGACCTCCATCCCCTCCCCGGCCATGCTGCGTAGGCAGTCATCGATCACCGTCAGCGTCTTGAGGCCGAGGAAGTCCATCTTGAGCAGGCCGAGCTTCTCGATCACGTCCTTGTCGAACTGCGTGACCACCTCGTCGCGCGACGTGCGGTACAGCGGCACGACCTCGCGGACCGGCCGCGGCGCGATCACGACGCCGGCGGCGTGCACGCCGCAGTGGCGCGCCAGCCCCTCGAGGCGCCGCCCGATCTCGATCAGCCGCCCGACGTCGGCGTCCGCCGCCACCGCTTCCGCCAGGCGCGGGGAGTCGCGCAGGGCGTCGTCGAGCGTGATGCCGAGCGTCTCCGGGACGAGCTTCGCGATCCGGTCGGTCTGGGCAAACGACATCCCGAGCACGCGTCCGACGTCGCGGATGCACGAGCGCGCCTGCAGCAGGTTGAAGGTGGCGATCTGGGCCACGTTCTCGGTCCCGTACACCTCGCGCACGTGCGCGATGACCTCGTCGCGCCGCCGCTGGCAGAAGTCGATGTCGATATCCGGCATCGAGATCCGCTCGGGGTTGAGGAAGCGCTCGAAGAGGAGGTCGTACTCGAGCGGGTCGATGTCGGTGATCCGCAGCGCGTAGGCGACGAGCGACCCGGCGGCGCTGCCGCGGCCGGGTCCGACCGGGATGCCGTGCTCGCGCGCGTGGCGGATGAAGTCCCAGACCACCAGGAAGTAGCCGTCGAACCCCATCGTGTGGATGATGCCGAGCTCGCTCTCGAGCCGAGCCACGTACTTCTGTTGCGGATGCCGCCGCGACCTCCCGTCGCCGAGACGCCGCTCGAGCCCCTGGTGGGCGAGCTCCCCGAGGTAATCCTCGGGCAGGCGATCCTGCGGCACCGGATACCGCGGCAGCAACGGTTGGCCACCCGGGAACGTCGCGTGGCAGCGCTCGGCGATCTCGCCGCTGCGCGCCACGGCGCCCGGAAGATCGCGGAAGAGCCTCGCCATCTCCTCGCCGGACTTGACGTAGAACTCGTCGTTGTAGGCGTAGTCGCGCGCCAGCTCCGCGAGGGTCTTGTTCTGCCCGATGCCGATCAGCACCCGGTGCGCCTCGACGTCCTCGCGGAGGTGGAAGTGGCTGTCGTTGGTCGCGACCAACTCGATGCCGGTCGCCTGCGAGAGCCGGGCCATCCCC
>JAJXUY010000197.1 GCA_021782525.1 Acidobacteriota bacterium
GTGACTACAACCTTCACAACCCGCCGAGGAAGGCGGCGTTCTACCTCTCCCAGCTCGTGGCGGTCAGACCGAGCGGCCGCCTCCTCGACGTGGGGTGCGCGTTCGGGAACTTCCTCGCGGTTGCTCGGCAGCGGTACGACGCTTCAGGCATCGATGTCTCACGAGACGCGGTCGAGGTCGCACGCACCCGGCTCAAAGGGGTCCCTATCGGTCACGGGAGCGTGCTCGAACTCGACACGCGTCAGAAGTTCGACGTCGTCACGTGCTTCGACACCTTGGAGCACGTCGGCGCTCTTGACGAGGCGCTGACCGTGCTCCGGGGCGTGATGGCGCCGGCGGGGATCTTGGCCATCACCGTGCCCGTCTTCGACGGCCTGGTTGGCAAGGTCGTGCGACGGCTCGATCATGACCCCACGCACGTGTGGCAACGGGGAAGGAGCTTCTGGGAGAGGAGCCTCGAGGACCACGGCCTCGACCTCGTCCGGTCGATCGGGCTCTGGCGATACCTCCTCCCCTGGCACCGGTACCTCTTTTTCGGTTCTCGTTTCCTGTATCGTGTATCCCCAGCGGTCATGCTGATCGGACGCGACGGATGACGCGGCGAGATGCCGAGACCGGCGCGAGGGACGGCCCGTGATCTACATGGCACTCCCCGCGTGGAACGAGGAACCGAATATCCGCTCGCTCCTGCACGAGATCTGCCTCTCTGCCGCGGAGTCCATACCCGCCTCGGACATCGAAGTCGTCGTCGTCGACGACGGTTCGACCGACCTGACCGCTGCGATCGTCGGTGACTTCGCCGCGAGCTGCGCCGCCGGGGAATTCGCCCACTCCACGATCACGCTGCTCCGCCACGAGGAGAACCAAGGCCTGGCGGAGGCGATCAAGACGGGCCTGACCTACTGCGCGGGCCGCGCCGGCCAGCGCGACATCGTGGTGACCATGGACGCCGACAACAGCCACACCCCCTGGTTGGCGCCCGCCATGGTGCGAGCGGTACGGGAGGGTTACGACGTGGTCATCGCCTCGCGGTATCGGCGCGGCGCCCGAGTCGTCGGGCTTTCGCCGGCCCGCCGCGTTTTGAGTCGACTTGGCTCTTGGACCTTCAGAGTCCTGTTCCCGATCCGCAACGTGCGCGATTACACGTGCGGCTACCGTGCGTACCGCGCCACGCTCCTGCAGGAGGTGCTCAAGGAGAACCCAGGCTTCATCAGCGAGCACGGCTTCAGCGTCATGGTCGACATCCTGCTCAAGCTTCGCGCGCGGACCCCCGAGGTGATCATGACGGAGGTGCCGCTGCTGTTGCGTTACGACCGGAAACGCGGCGCCAGCAAGATGAACGTCTCGCGCACCCTCATGGAGACCCTCCTGCTGATCGCTCGCCGGCGCTTCGGCCTCCCGTGAACCAAGCCTGATGCGAACGGTCGTCGCTCGTAAAGGCCGCGCAGAGTCCGCGTGCCGATGACCGGCCGCACGCCTCACCGAGCGCGGCCGCTGGAGCGACGCTTTGACCGCGGTCGGGCGGCGCGGTAGATTGCGTCGCCGAACGGAGGTTGCGATGAGGCTGGTGGAGTGCGTTCCCAACATTTCGGACGGCCGCCGCCCCGAGGTCTACGAGGCCGCGGCGCGGGCGGCCGCGTCGGCGCCCGGAGTGACGCTGCTCAACGTCGACCCGGGGGCGGAGACCAACCGCACCGTGGTCACGTTCGTGGGCGAGCCGGAGGCGGTCCTCGAGGGTGCGTTCCGCCTCACGGCCAGAGCGGTCGAGCTCATCGACATGGGGACCCACCACGGCGCCCACCCGCGCCTCGGCGCGGTCGACGTGGTGCCGTTCGTGCCGGTGACCGGCGTCACCATGGACGAGTGTGTCGCGCTCGCGCGCCGGCTCGGCGAGCGGGTCGGCGCCGAGCTCGGCGTCCCGGTCTACCTGTACGAGGCCGCCGCGTCGCGCCCCGAGCGCCGCAACCTCGCCGACATCCGCGCCGGCGAGTACGAGGGGCTGCGCGAGAGGCTGGCGGACCCCGAGTGGCGCCCGGACTTCGGGCCGGCCACGCTCGTGCCGCGCTCGGGGGCGACCGTGATCGGCGCCCGCACGTTCCTCGTCGCCTTCAACGCCAACCTCAACACCCTGGACAAGCGCCTCGCCAACCGCGTCGCTCTCGACGTGCGCGAGAAGGGCCGGGTGCGCCGCGACGAGCACGGCGAGCCGGTCCTGGACGAGCGCGGCCACCCGGTGTACGACCCGGGGATCCTGAAGTCGGTGAAGGCGGTCGGCTGGGTGATCCCCGAGTTCGGCTGCGCCCAGATCTCGATGAACCTCACCGACCTCGACGTCACCCCGCTGCACGTCGCGTTCGACACCTGCGACGAGCGCGCCCGCGAGCGCGGGCTGCGCGTGACCGGCTCCGAGATCGTCGGCCTGATCCCGAAGTCGGCGCTGCTCGATGCGGGCCGCCACTACCTTGCCCAAATGGGGCGCTCGACCGGGGTCCCCGAGCGCTCGCTCGTGCACGTCGCCTTGCGCTCGCTCGGCCTCTCCGAGGTCAAGGCGTTCGAGCCCGCGGAGCGCATCATCGAGTACCGCCTCGCCGAGCCGGCCCGACTGGTCGCGATGACGCTCGGCGAGTTCACCGACGAGCTGTCCACGGACTCGCCGGCGCCCGGCGGCGGCTCGGTGGCCGCGCTCGCCGGCGCGCTCGGGGCGGCGCTCGCCGCGATGGTCGCCAACCTCTCCCACGCCAAGAAGGGGTTCGAGGGCCGTCACGGCCAGCTCGAACGGATCGCCGTTCGCGGCCAGGCGCTCAAGGATCGGCTGCTCGCCGCCGTCGACGCCGACACCGCGGCGTTCGACCGGCTGCTCGAGGCGATGCGGCGGCCCAAGGCGACGGCGGAGGAGCAGGCGGCCCGCGCGGCCGCGATCGCCGAGGCGACCGTCGCCGCGATCGAGGTGCCGCTCGGCGTGCTCGGGGCGTGCCCCGAGATCGTCGAGCTGTGCGCGGAGGCGGGGGCGGTCGGGTTGCCCGCGTCGCGCTCCGACGCCGGCACCGGGGCGCAGCTCGCCCGCGCCGCCGCGGCCGGCGCCTATCAGAACGTCTGCATCAACCTGCCCGGCCTTGCTGACCGGGAGCGGGCCAGCGCGCTGTTGCAGCGCGCCGACACCGCCTGGGCCAAGGCCGTGGCCGCGCACTGGAACGCCGAAGAGGAGATCCTCGGCGGGTTGCGAAGGGCGGCCCAGCCGCCGGCGTGAACCCTGCGATCGGACGGTGACTGGGGTCGGCGGAGGTGCGCCGCAAAAAATTGGTGGTGCCTGAGCACCACCGGAAGGAGCGGCCAGCTTCCACCTTGCAACCCGACTTTGCCGCCGCCGGTTGTTTGAAACAATCCCACGAACGTGGGATGTTGCGAGGGGAGGCCGGAGCCCGGGATCGACCCCGGGCCCGGCGCCCCGTAGCCGGTGGTTACGCCTCGGCCTTGAGCTTGCGGATCTCCTCGATCAGCGGCGGCACGACCTGGAAGAGATCGCCCACGATCCCGTAGTCGGCCACCTTGAAGATCGGCGCGTCCGCGTCCTTGTTGATCGCGACGATGACCTTCGAGGACGACATCCCGGCCAGGTGCTGGATCGCGCCGGAGATGCCGCACGCGATGTAGAGCGACGGGGAGACCACCTTGCCGGTTTGCCCGACCTGGTGCGCGTGGTCGATCCACCCCGCATCCACGACCGCGCGCGACGCCCCCACCGCGGCGCCGAGCACCCCGGCGAGCTCGCGGATCAGGGCGAAGTGCTCCGGCCCCTTGATGCCGCGCCCACCGCTGACGATGACGTCCGCCTCGGCGACGTCGAGCTCGCCGCCCTCCTTGGCGAGCAGTTCTTTGATCACGGCCCGGATGTCGCCGGGCACCGGCGGCAGCGGTTCGACCTCGGCCGTCCCTGACCCCGCTTCCGCGGGGAAGACGTTCGGGCGCAGCGTGACCACGGCCGGCGTCGAGCCCCCGTCCACACTCGCCAGCGCCTTGCCGGAGTACACGGGCCGGGTGGCGACGACCGCGCCGTCCACGACGGCGAGCTTGGTGACGTCGGCGAGGCACCCCCACCCCAGCCGGGCGGCCACGCGTCCCGACAGGTCGCGGCCAAGAGCGGTCGCGCCCAGCAACAGCGCGGCCGGGTTGCACCGCGCCGCCGCCTCGCGGACGGCGGCCGCGTACCCTTCGGAGGAGTAACGGGCGAGGCGCTCCTCGTCCGCAACGTAGACCTTCCCGGCGCCGTACGACCCGAGCTCCGGCGCCTTGGCCGCGATCCCGTGCCCGGCCACGACCGCGCACACCGACCAGCCGGCGCCTACCGCCAGCCGCTTCGCTTCGGAGAGCGCCTCGAGCGACGCCTTCCGGATGTTGCCGTTCCTCTGTTCGACGAAAACCAGGATGCACGCCATCGTCGCCCCCTTCAGATCGCCTTGGCCTGCTCGCGCAGCAGGCGCGCCAGCTCCCGCGCCGCGGCCGCGGGGTCTTC
>JAJXUY010000198.1 GCA_021782525.1 Acidobacteriota bacterium
CTTCTCCTTGAAGAAGCGCTCCCACTGATCCTGGATCAGGGTCATGGGCGTGACCTCGCCGTTGGGCGACTTCGCCGCGTGGCAGGGCTTGCAGTAGTCCTTGAACAGGACCCGCCCGTCGGGCTCCGCCGCCGCCGCGACTCCGGCGGCCGCGATCGCCGCCGCTCCCACTGCAACCACCAACCAACCAGTCCTCATCGTGAGCCTCCTTGTACCGTTCTTCACAAAGTATCCCAAATACCAGCCGGGCCCGGCGCCCGGCTATATCGGCAAAGAAGCATATTCCCATGCACACATGGTGTCAAGCGGGCGTCACCGATGAGACTCGTTGTGACACATTCGCTCCCAAATACTTCGGTGCCAAGAGCTAACGATGACGACACGGGAAGCGGGGCGGCGGCCGTGGGGTGGCTCGGCCGCCGGCTCGCGGAGACCAGGGTCGGGAGTCAGGGAGGGACAGGTCGCTCATGGTGTCGGCGCACGGGCGCACGGCCATCCCCTGGGCGCCTCGGCCGCTCCGCTACCCCACCTGAACTCGGCCGCGCCGCCTCCCCGCTCCTCCCGCACCCCGCAGTCTCCCACGTCGGCGTCGCGGTTGCGGGCTCCCCGCGCCGGCGCTCAGGCGCGGAGCTTCGCGGCGAGCGCCTCGTACTTCGCGTCGAGCAGCTCGTACAGCGCGGCGATGCGCTCCATGCGGGCGTCAAGGTTCTCCTCCCACGTCTCGAACCGTTCGGTCTCGAGGTGGAGCGCGGCGACGCGAAAGCCGGGCGCGTCGAAGCGGAACGACAGCTCGTTCCAGAGCAGGCGCGCCGACAGCAGCTCGCACTCGCGCTTGAGGAAGCGGCCGAGGTCCGGCGCCACCGCGCCCGCCAGCGCCACGCGCGCCTCCGCCGTCACCAGCGCGACCTTCCCCTTCTCCGGCTCGAGCGCGACCTCGTCGTCGCCGATCAGCGCCTTGAGGAAGCGGCAGCCGAGCACCGCCTGGCCGGGCCCGCGCGGGACGAACAGCTCGCTCTCGACGTCCTCCTCGCCGCGGTCGATCCACGGGGTCTTCCACAGCAGCTCGATCCCGACCGCCTGCGCCAGCGCCATCACGGTGGACAGCGCCGTGCTCGCGGTGGTGCCGACGTAGAGCACCCCCTCGTCGAGGAGACACTCGACGAGCCGGGCGCGCGGCGTCGCCCGCGCCAGCGCCTCGGCGACGGCGAGCTCGCGCAGCTGCTTGCGCTTGCGGGCGCCGATCGCGGCCGCGCCGCTGCTCTCCTTCTCGGCCTTGAGCAGCTCCTTGAAGCGCTCCTTGACGGCGGTCGGGTCGGGGCGCAGGGCGTCCATTCGGATGCGGAAGGCGAAGCGCTTGTGCCCGATCCGGTAGGCGGCGCCGGGCTCGAACGGCACGAACCCCGCGCGGTCGCGCACCTCGCCGCCCGGCGGGATCTCGCGGAACGCGTACTCCTCGAACTCGGGTTCCTCCGGGCACGCCAACACCGTAAACCGCGTCACGCTTGCCGTCCCGCTCAAAAGCCCCATCGGCCCTCCACCGCCCCGCGGCCGCGGAGCGAGTCGGCATGGTAGCCGCGCCGCCGCCCGCTGGCGAGCCGGCTCAGAACCACTGCCGCGCGAGGGCGTCCTGGAGGCGGACGGCGACGAGGCGGTTGCGGCTCGCGATCTCGTCACGGTTCGCGATCGTCTGGAACGCCGGGTCGGGGTCGTGCAGGGTGAGCGCGGGCTTGCCGCCGAGATGGGCGGCCCAGCGCTCGGCCCACGCCGGCGGGATCGCCTCGGGCACCGGCAGGTCGTTGAGGACGAGGTAGAGGATCGCCCACACGCGCGAGGCCGCGTGCAGCGAGTAGCCGCCGCCCAGGGTGAAGAGGACGCGCCCGCCGGTGATCGCGTCGGCGAGCGCGAGGATGCGGCGGAAGAGGCGCTCGTAGTCGCGCGTCGTCAGCGCCAGGTCGGCGAGGGCGTCGTCGTAGTGCGCGTCGGCGCCCGCCTGCACGACCAGGACCTGCGGCCCGAACGAGCGCAGCGCCTCGGGGACGACCTGCTCGAACACCTCGAGGTAGCTCTCGCCGGAGGTGAACGGCTCGAGCGGCAGGTTGAGCTTGCGTCCGAACCCCGCCCCGTCCCCCAGCTCGTGGATCTCCCCGGTGCCCGGGTAGAGGTACTGCCCGGACTCGTGCAGGCTGATCGTCTGCACCCGCTCGTCGCGGTAGAAGATCGCCTGCACGCCGTCGCCGTGGTGCACGTCGATGTCGAGGTAGGAGACCCACAGGCCGCTCGCGGTCAGGTGCCGGATGGCGATCGCGAGGTCGTTGTAGACGCAGAACCCGGCCGCCCGCGCCGGGCGGGCGTGGTGCAGGCCGCCGCCGAACTGGAGCACCCGCGTGGCGCTGCCCGAGCTGAGCAGGCGCGCCCCGGCCAGCGTGCCGCCCACCATCGCGCGCACCGCCGGGTCGATCCCGGGGACGGCCGGGGTATCGGGCGTCCCGAGGCCCCACGCCTCGACGTCGGGGACCGCCTTCCCCGCCGAGACCGCCTCGACGACGGCCACGTACGCCTCGTCGTGGACGGTCAACAGGTCGGCGCGGGTGGCGGGTGAGGGTTCGGTCCAGCGTGGCTGATAGCCGAGCTCGGCGAGCAGGTCGAGCGCCATCTTCTGCCTGGCCGGGGAGAACGGGTGCTCGGCGCCGAAGTCGTAGCTCCCGTACGCCGGCGAATAGATCAGCTCTGCCATGGCTTCTCGGCCGGCCACACGACGTCGAAGCCCTCCTCGCGCAACGCCTTGGCGAGCGGACGCGTTTCCAGGGTGTTGATCCGCAGCACCGTCCGCACCTGACCCTCGCCCTCCGGGTAGGTGAGGATCGAGTGGATGTTGAGCCGGCGCTCCGCGATGAGCGCGGTCAGACGCGCCAGGCCGCCCGGCCTGTCGGCCAGCCGCAGCTCGATCCGGCCCGCCGCCTGGTCCACGCCGGTGAGGCGCAGCAGCGCGTCGAGCAGGTCGATGCCGGTGACGATGCCGGCCAGGCGCTCGCCGTCGAGCACCGGCAGGCAGCCGATCTTCAAGGCCCGCATCGTGCGCGCCGCGTCCTCGACCGGGTCGAGCGGGTGGGCGGTCCGCGGCGGGTGCGCCATCGCGTCGCGAACGAGGCCCTTGGGCTTGGCCGGCGCGAGGCACGGGCTGCTGCCGCCGCCGTGGAGGTCGCGGTCGGTGATGACGCCGACCAGCAGGCCGCCGTCGAGCACCGGGAGGTGGCGCACGTTGTGCGCCTGCATGACCTCACACACCTGCTCGAGCGTGGCCTCAAGATCGATCGTGATCACCGAGGTGGTCATGATGTCTCGTACCAGCATACGATCTCTCCTTCACTCCCCGGCGCGCCGCTCAGGCCGGCCGCGTGACGGCGAAGACGATGTGGCCGCCGAGCGCCGCCGGCACGCCGTCGCTCGCGGGCACGACCTCGGCCTCGAGCTCGGCCACCCAGGGCATCTCCTCGATGAGCTGCGAGAGGCGGCAGAGCAGCTCGACCTCCCCCCCGTCGGGCGCGACCTCGACCGCCTTGAGCATGCCGCGAACGTCCTCGTCGGTCAGCGGGGTGATGCGCACGACGGCGGGCTGCCCGACCCGCCCGAGCACGAGGACCGGACCGAACACCGGGTGCTGGCGCACCGAAAGCTCGAGCGGCGCGCCCTCCTCGCGCGGCCCGGGCACCTCCTCGATCGGCACCCCGAAGCACGCCAGCACCTCGCCCGCCTGCTCCCGCGTGAGCCGGCACGGCTCGACGCCGGACGGCAGTTCGCGCACCGCCGCCTCGATCACGGCCCGCGCGCGGGCCTGGTCGGTGCCCTCGTACCAGGTCAGGCGGCCTTGCGGCTCGCGCCGGTACTCGGCGTAGGTCACCGCGTGTGCGAGCGCCCGCACGGCGGCCTCCGGGAACCGGTACGAGGGGAACTCGGTCCGGCGGCCTTCCAGCGCGCCTTTCCCCTCGAACGGAAACGACACCACCCCGGTCGCGCCCATCATCGAGAGCAGCACCGGCTTCGCCGCCCCGGACGCGCGCTCCGCCCCGACCACGCCGCGGCGGATGCCGCGCGACACCAGCTCCGGGTCGCAGTCGCCGACACAGAGGAAGATCGCGATGACCGCGTCCACCCGCGGGTCCTCGAGCGCCCGCTGCACCGCCTTGTGGTAGTCCTCGGCGTCGGCCTGCGGCCCGAGATCGATCAGCCCCGACTCGGCGACCGTCAGGCCGTACGCCTCGCAGGCGTCCGCCGTGATCGTGACGACGCCCCCCGAGTTGCTCAGGATCGCGACGCGCCGGCCGGCCGGCGCCGGCTGATGGGCGAGCAGCAGCGCCGCGTCGAACAGCTCTTCGAGCGTATCCACGCGGATCACGCCGGCCTGCCGGAACAGCGCGTCGACCTCGACGTCCCCCACCGGGATCGCGCCGATGTGGGCCCCGGCCGCCGTCGAGCCGGCGCGGCTGCGCGCCCCCTTGACGCAGAGCA
>JAJXUY010000199.1 GCA_021782525.1 Acidobacteriota bacterium
TGGCTGGAGGGACCCGGCCGTTCCGTGCTGTTGCGGCGGGTGGAGGACGGCACGCTGTTGCGCGGCCTGTGGCTGCCGCCGTTCGCGGTGCTCGCGCCCGGCGAGGACCCGGCCGGGCGGGCCCGGGCACTGGCGCGCGAGGCGGGCTCGCGCGGCCCACTCGTCGCGGCGGGCCCGGTGCGCCACTCGATCACGCACCGCAGCATCACCATCCTGCCGTTCGTCGGTGCGGGGGAGGTCGGCCGCGTCAGCGAGGGTTCCACCGCCTGGAGCTGGCAGGACCCCGACAACCCGGCGGTGCCTTCGTCGACGCTGCTCGGCAAGCTCGCGGCGGCGTGCCGCGGGTCGAGTGCCGTTTCTTCCGTGCTCGACCCAGAGGAGGAGTGACCGATGCCCACGCCCGTGCTCCCCAGGCTCACCGTGGATGCCGTGATCGTGGACGCGTCGCGCGGCGTGGTGCTGATCCGCCGCGGACACCCCCCGTTCGCCGGGAGTTGGGCGCTGCCGGGAGGTTTCGTCGAGACCGGCGAGACGTGCGAGGCGGCGTGCGTCCGCGAGGCCCGTGAGGAGACCGGGCTCGAGGTGGAGCCGGTCGAGCTCATCGGCGTCTACTCGACCCCCGGTCGCGACCCCCGCGGGCACACCGTCTCGGTGGTCTACCTGTGCCGCGCCGTCGGAGGCCTGCTCGCGGGCGGGGACGACGCCGCCGACGCGCGCTACTTCGCGGACCTGGTCGGCGTCGAGCTGGCGTTCGACCACGCCGAGCTCCTCTCCGACGCCGGCCTCGTGGCGCGGCCCGGCCGGTAGGCGCCCGGCGCCGCGCCTCAGCGCTCGATGCTGTCCACCATCGCCACCTCGGCCTCGGCCTCGGCGAACACGAGGCCGGTCTGCGCGATCGGCAGGAGCACGAGGTGCAGCTTGCCCTGACTGGTGAGGCGAAGCTCGTAGCATCCGTCCTCGCGCACCGCCACCAGCGTCCCCGGCGTCCCCGAGAGGCCGAGGATCTGACTGTAGACCAATACCTTGCACGGAAGTTCCATGATCACTCCCTATGGATCACGGCGCCGCTACTCCTCGCCGTCGTCGTCCCCGGCTCCGACCGCGCCGTACTCCTTGAGCTTGCGCTGCAGCGTGCGCAGCCCGATGTCGAGCAGCTGCGCGGCCTTCGCCCGATGCCCCTTGGTCAGCTCGAGCGTGCGCAGGATCGCGTCGCGCTCGATCTCGGCCATCGGCCTCGGGGTCCACTCCTCGCCCCCACCGCCGCCGCGCGGAGCCGGGAGGCCGCGGTACTCGGCCGGAAGATCGGCCAACCCCAGCTCGTCGGAGCGGCCGAAGAGGACCATGTTCTCCACCACGTTGCGCAACTCGCGCACGTTACCGGGCCAGGGATAGGAGCGGAGCGCGTCGAGCAGCGGCGGCGCCACCCTGGTCACGTGGCGGCCGAGGTCGGTGTTGAACCGCTCGACGAAGTGCGCGACGAGCAGCGGGATGTCCTCGGTGCGCTGCCGCAGCGGCGGCAGGGCGATCGTAACCACCTTGAGGCGGTAGTAGAGGTCCTGGCGGAAGCGGCCGCGGGCCACCTCGCTCTCGAGGTCCCGGTTGGTGGCGGCGACGAGACGGAAGTCGACCGGCACCTCGTCGTTGCCGCCGACCCGGGTGATCGTCCGCTCCTCGAGCACGCGCAGCAGCTTGACCTGCAGGTCCGTCGAGAGCTCGGAGATCTCGTCCAGGAAAAGCGTGCCGCCGTTCGCGGCCTCGAGCTTGCCGATCCGCCGCTGGTGCGCCCCGGTGAACGCCCCGCGCTCGTGGCCGAACAGCTCGGCCTCGAGGATCTCGCCCGGGATCGCCCCGCAGTTGAGCGCCACGAACCGCCCCGCCGCGCGCGGCGAGTGCTCGTGGATCGCGTTGGCGATCAGTTCCTTGCCGCTGCCGGACTCGCCGACGATCAGGACCGTGCTGGGGGCCGGGGCGACGACGCGGACGCGCTCGAAGACTCTCTGCATCGCCGCCGAGCGCCCGATGATGTTCTCGAAGCCGACCAGCTGTTCCAAGCGCTCCTGCAACTCCCGCTTGTCGCGCGAGAGGCTCGTGCGCTCGAGCTGCAGCTCGACGCGCTTGCGCAGCTCGAGCAGGTTGACGGGCTTGGTCAGGTAGTCGTCGGCCCCGCCCTGGAGCGCCTGCACCGCGCCGTCGACGTCGCCGAACGCCGTGACCATCAGGACGGGAAGCTCGGGCCGGATCGCCCGCAGCCGGCGTACGAGTTCGTAGCCGTCGATACCGGGCATGCGCACGTCGGTGATCAGCACGTCCGCCGCCTCCCCGGCCTCGAGCGCCGTCAGCGCCGGCTCGCCGGCATCGAACTCGAGGACCTCGTACCCCACCCGCCGCAGGCCGGTGGCCATGGCGACGCGGGAGCCGTCGTCGTCGTCCACCAGCAGCACTCGAGCCTTCGTCACCGACCGACCCCCTTCTCGTCCAGCAGTCGCTGCAACCCCGCCTCGTCCAGGACCGCCACCCCGAGCTCGCGCGCCTTCGCGAGCTTCGATCCGGCGTCCTCGCCGGCGACGACGTACGAGGTCCGGCGCGACACGCTCTCCGTGACCTTCCCGCCCGCGCCCTCGAGGAGCGTCGCCACGTCGGCGCGGGGGCGTGACAGCGTGCCCGTGAGCACGAACGCCAACCCCGCCAGTGGCCGCGGGAGGTCGGCGACCGGCTTCTCGTGCGGATCGACGCCGCGCTCGCGCAGCCGCCGCACCAGCTCGGCGCCGTCCTCGCTGCGGAAGAAGGCTACCACGCTCGCCGCGATCACCGGGCCGACCCCTGCGATCTGCTCGAGCTGCTCCGGCGCGGCGGCGCCGATCGCGGCCAGCGAGCCAAGGTGCGAGGCCAGGGCCTTCGCCGCCCGCTCGCCGACGTGCCGGACCCCCAGCGCCGCGAGCACGCGCCAGAGCGGCCGCGTGCGCGCCGCCGCGATCTCCCCGACGACGTTGGCGGCCGAGGTCTCCCCCCAGCGCGGCAGCTCCGCCAGCCGCGCCGGGTCGAGGTCCCACAGCGCCGCCGGGTCGTCGATCAGCCCCTGTTCGAGCAACTGTTCGATGAGCTTGGGCCCCAGACCTTCGATGTCCATCCCGGTGCGCGAGACGAAGTGGAGGAGCCGCTGCCGGCGGACCGCCGGGCAGGCTCGGTTGGGACAACGAACCGCCACCTCGCCCGCCTCGCGGACCACCGCCGAGTCGCACGCCGGGCAGCGCTCGGGCATGCGGAACGGCTGCGACGCCTCGCCGCGGCCCGCCGGATCGACCGCCACGACCTTCGGGATCACGTCGCCGCCTTTCGCGATCCACACCGTGTCGCCGATGCGGACGTCGAGGCGGGCGACCTCCTCCGCGTTGTGCAGTGTCGCCCGCGACACAGTGCTCCCGGCGAGGAACACGGGCTCGAGGTCCGCCACCGGGGTGAGGACGCCGGTGCGGCCGACCTGGACCGTGATCGCGCGGAGGCGGGTCCGCACGCCCTCGGGCGGGTACTTGTACGCGATCGCCCAGCGGGGAAACTTCGCGGTCGCGCCGAGCGCGCGCTGCTCGGCGAGGTCGTCGATCTTCACCACGGCGCCGTCGATGTCGAACGGCAGCCCCGGCCGCCGCGCGCCCCACTCGGCGATGAAGGCGTGCGCCTCGGCCAGCCCGGCGCAGCGGCGCCACCCCGGATTCACGGCGAACCCCCACTCGCCGAGGCGCTCGAGCGCCTCCGAGTGGCGCGCGAACGTCACGCCCTCGGCGCGCGGCACCTGGTAGGCGAAGAACGCGAGACGCCGGCGCCCGCACTCCTGCGGGTCGAGCAACCGGATGGCGCCAGCCGCCGCGTTGCGCGGGTTGGCGAACGGGTCCTCACCCTCCTCCCGGCGCGCCCGGTTGAGTTCCTTGAACACGTCTCGCGGCAGGTAGACCTCGCCCCTCACCTCGACGAGCGCCGGAGAGCCGGCCAGCGCGAGCGGCAACGACCGCACGGTGCGCGCGTTTCCGGTCACGTCCTCGCCGATCTCGCCGTTGCCGCGCGTCACCGCGCGCGCGAGGGCGCCGCGCTCGTAGACGAGGGAGAGGGAAACCCCGTCGATCTTGAGCTCGGCGACGAGGCCGCCCGGGTCCCGCCCCAGCCCCCGGCGCACCCGCCCCATCCACTCCTCGAGCTCGTGCTCGTTGTACGAGTTGTCGAGGGAGAGCATCGGTGTCGCGTGACGGACCTGCGGCAGTTCATCGACCGGCGCCCCGCCGACCCTTTGCGTCGGCGAGTCGTCGCGCGCCAGCTCGGGGTGCGCCCCTTCCAGGGAGCGTAGTTCGGCCATCAGGCGGTCGAACTCGAGATCGGCGATTTCGGGCTGCGCGAGCACGTAGTAGAGGTGCTCGTGGCGCCGGATCTCACGCCGCAGCTCCTCGACCCGAGCCCGGACCGAGCGGCTCACCCCTGCACCGCCGCCTTCTTGCGCCCGCGCCGCCGACCGCCGCGGC
>JAJXUY010000200.1 GCA_021782525.1 Acidobacteriota bacterium
GCGACGTTCCATTTCAAGGGGCCGGACAACGTCGCCCGCCGCACGGTCGTGCTCGCGCACGAGGGCGGGAGGTGGCTGATCGTCCACCTGCACGCCTCCGGCCTCAACGTGCGGGAGGAGTGACGAAGGCATGAACAGGCAGCTGCCGTTCGAATGGGGTGGTAAGACGGCCGCGAGCTGCGCGGCCGTGCTGACCGCCGTCGCGCTCGCCGCGGCGGCTGCGGCCGCCGGGCCGGTCGCGGCGTCGTCGTCGCCGCTCGATGCGCTGCGCTTTCTGGCCGGGAGCTGGCGCGGCGAGGGCAGCGGACAGCCGGGGACCGGGAACGGGAGGGACTCGTTCCGGTTCGACCTCGACGGCCGGGTGCTCGTGCGGCGCAGCCACGCCGAGTACCCGCCTTCGGCCGGCCGGCCGGCCGTCGTCCACGACGACCTCATGGTGATCTACCCGGCGCCCGGCGGAAGCGGCCTCGAGGCGGCCTACTTCGACAACGAGGGGCACGTGATCCGGTACGAGGGCGCGGTGTCCCCCGACGGGCGCCGCGTCGTCTTCACCAGCGCGGCGCGTCCAGGGGCGCCGCGGTTCCGCTTGACCTACTCGCAGGCGGACGCCGACACGGTGGACGTCACCTTCGAGATCGCGCCGCCCGGCGCCCCGGACGCGTTCAGGCCGTACGTGTCCGGGCGGAGCCGGCGCGTCGAGAGCGAACGGTAGGCGGCGGTCGCCCCGTTCCGGCGGCCCCCGCCGCGCTCAGCGGCCGCTGTCCGCGAGCAGCCGCCCGACCGCATCGAGGTCGGGGGCGACCGGGACCGGGATGGCGACTCGCCGCGAGGCGGCGGCGACGTCTTTGAGGCCGGTGCCGGTGAGGAGCAGCACGGCGCGCTCGTCGCGCGCCACGATCCCGTCGTCGAGCGCCGCGAGCAGCCCGGCCAGCGCCGCGGCCGCGGCCGGCTCGCAAAAGATCCCGGTCGTCCCCGCGAGGAACGGGATCGCGTCGAGGATCGCCTCGTCGCTGACGGTCACGCCGGCGCCGCCCGAGGCGCGCACGGCCGCGAGCGCCATGATCGCGTTGCGCGGCGCGCCGACGACGAGCGAGTCGGCGACGCTGGCGGCGCCGGGTACCGGCGTGATCCCGGCCGCGCCGGCGCGCAGCGCCCGCGCCAGCGCGGCGGAGCCCTCGGGCTGGACGACGATCAGGCGGGGCGCGCGGCGCAGCAGGCCGCAGCGCACCAGGTCGGCGAACCCCTTGGCCACCCCCGCGACGATGACGCCGTCACCGGCCGGGACGATCACGACGTCGGGCGCTTCGGGGGTGAGGTCGGCGGCGACCTCGATCGCGGCCGTCTTCTTCCCCTCGATCGTGAACGGGTTGAACGCCGTGTTGCGGTTGTACCAGCCGAAGCGCTCACAGGCGGCGAGCGAGAGCTCGAACGCGTCGTCGTAGCTCCCGGCCACCGGCACGACGCGCGCGCCGTAGCTCGCCATCTGCGCGAGCTTGGCGGGCGGGGCGGCGGCGGGCACGAAGACGACGGCGCGCACCCCCGCGGCGGCGGCGACCGCCGCGAGCGCCGAGGCGGCGTTGCCGGTCGAAGCGGTGGCGACGGTGTCGTACCCGTACTCGACGGCCTTGGCGACGACCAGGAGCGAGGCGCGGTCCTTCGTCGAGCCGGAGGGGTTGCGGGTGTCGTCCTTGGCCCACAGGCGCGGCATCCCGAGCCGGCGGCGCAGCTGCGGCACGGGCAGCAGCGGCGTGCCGCCGACCCGGAGCGGCGCCAACGCGACCGGCGATGCGATCGGCAGGAACGCCGCCAGGGCGCCGGGGTCGTGGACCCGCGCCGCCGGCCACGCGGCGGGCAGCCCGTCGATCTCGACCCGGAGCACCCCGCGCGTCACCCCGCCGGGCTGCTGCTGGCGGGAGCAGACCGGGCAGACGTAGCGCACCTCGGCCTCGGGGTAGCGTGCCCCGCACTCGCCGCAGACGAAGGTGAAGCCAGCCATCAAGCGATCTCCGCCGGCCGCGTCAAGGGAGCGGCGGCCGCGGGTAGACGAAAGGGAAGAAGTAAGAGGGGAGAGGTCAAAGGGAAGACAAATGCCAAAGAGCGAACGATGGTCCTCACGGCTTTTCCATCCTCGTTGTTTTTCCTTTTCCCTTTGCCCTTTTCCCTCTCCCCGTCTCACATGGTGAGGGCCATCAGCGCCTTCTGCACGTGCAGCCGGTTCTCCGCCTCATCGTAGACCACCGACTGCGGCCCGTCGATGACCTCGTCGGTGACCTCGCGGCCGCGGTCGGCCGGGAGCGGGTGCATGTAGATCATCCGCTTCTTGCCGAGGGCCATGCGCGCGGCGTCGCAGCGCCAGCTCGGGTACTTCTCGATCAGCGCGAGGCCTTCCTTCTTGTCGGTCGTGTGCATCAGCGGCCCCCACGACTTCGGGATCACGATGTCGGCGTCCCGGAACGCCTCGTCGAACTCGTTCACAATCTCGAACTTCGTCCCGGCCGCCGCGGCGTTGGCGCGCGCCTGCTCCTCGATCTCGGGCATGAGGCGAAACTCGGGCGGGACGGCGAGCGTGACGTCGAGGCCGAAGCGCGGCATCATCAGGATCAGGCTCTGCGGCACCGAGAGCGGGCGGATGTAGTTCGGCGCCGAGGTCCACGCCACGCCGATCTTGAGGCCGCGCGTGCCGGCCCCGAACTTCTCCCGGATCGTCATGTAGTCGGCCATGATCTGGCACGGGTGGTAGACGTCGCACTGCATGTTGAGGACCGGCACGCTCGACCAGCGCGCGACCTCGCGCAGGTACGGGTTCCCTTCGCGGAACGCGCAGTGGCGGATCGCGATCCCGTCGCCGTAGCGCGACAGCACCGAGGCCGTGTCCTTCGCGTTCTCCCCGTGCGAGATCTGCATCTTGTCGGGGGAGAGGAAGATGCCGTGGCCGCCGAGCTGCGTGATCCCGGTCTCGAACGAGTTGCGGGTGCGCGTCGAGGAGTCGAAGAAGATCATGTACAGCGTCTTGTCCTCGAGCAGCCGCATCTTCCGGCCGGTCGCCTTGGCGACCTTGAGCTCGCGCGCCAGCTCGAGCACGGTCTCGAGCTCGTCCGTGGTCCAGTCCTGCGTTGTGATGAAGTGCTTGCCCTTGAGTTTGGTCTGCATCGAACCCCCATCTGGAGACGGTCAGCGGTTCAGAGTGAAGAGCAGAGAATCACAAGCCACGACCCACGATCCACGACCCACATTCACTTCCCCATCCGTTGCGCCAACTCCTCCGGGATGAGCGAGTACACGGCCGCCGCGGTGACCAGGTCGGCGACCTCGACCCACTCGTCGGCGGTGTGGGCCAGCTCCTCGCGTCCCGGCGCGAACCCGATCGTCGGGATGCCGAGCCGGCCCATCGTGGCGACGCCGTTGGTCGAGAACACCCATCGCGAGATTCCCGGCGGCCGGCCGAGCGCGGCCTGCGCCGCGGCCGCCACCCCCTGCACGAGCGGGTGCGCCTCGGGGAGCACCCAGGTGGGGAAGATCTGCTCCTGCCGGGCGGGCGCGCCGGTCCACGCCGTCCCCTCCCAGGAGAGCACGCGCACCTCCGCGTCGCCGAGGTGCGGCAGCGCGCCGATCTCCTCGAGCGCGCTCTCGGGCGACTCGCCGGCGGTGAGGCGGCGGTCGAGCACGATCCGCGCCTCGTCCGGCACCGCGTTGAGCGACGGGGTCTTGCAGTCGATGAACGAGACCGTCACGGTGCCCTTGCCGAGGAACGCGTCGGCGCGCAACGTCGCATTGAGCGCCTCGATGTCGGCGACGATCGGCGCCATCTTGTACACCGCGTTGACGCCGCGCTCGCAGTGGGCGCCGTGGGCGGAGACCCCCTTGGTGACGACTTCGATCTCCATCCGCCCGCGGTGGCCGCGGTAGACGTCGAGGTTGGTGGGCTCGCCGAGGACGACCGCGTCCGGCCGCACCCCGTCGGCCTCGATCAGGTGCATGAGGGGGAAGCCGTCGCACGCCTCCTCGAGCACCGATGCGACCAGCACGAGCTGCACCCCGGCGGGGAGGCCGCGCTCGGCGAGGATGCGCGCGCCGTACGCCATGCACGCGATCCCGGGCAGCTCGTCGACGGCGCCGCGCCCGTGCACGCGGCCACCCTCGAGCTTCCCGGCGAACGGGTCGTACGCCCACGCCTGTGGGTCGCCGACGCCGACGCAGTCGACGTGGCCGTCCATCATGATCACGAACGGTCCCGCGCCGACGCGCGCGACGACGCTGCCGATGCCGTCGAAGCGTACGTCGGAGAAGCCGAGCGCCTCGTACTCCGCCTTGACGCGCTCGCAGCGCGCGCGCTCGCGGCCGCTCTCCGCCGGGATCGCGATCATCTCGCGCAGGAAACGCACGATCTCCGTTTCGTACCGCTTCGCCGCCGCCAACGCCTCTGGGCCCCGTTGTGTCGTCATCGTCATGCTTCTTTCCGGACCACGGACCACGGACCACGGACCCCGGTTTCTTCGTTAAACGC
>JAJXUY010000201.1 GCA_021782525.1 Acidobacteriota bacterium
GCGCGCTGCTGCGGGGTCGCGTGGGCGAGCGCCGCGGGCGTCATCTGCGACATGCCGCTCATGTCGCTCGTCAAGTCGATCCGCCACAGCCCGGTCTTCATGTCGAACGTGTGCAGGTCACCCCCCGCGGGGCACGACGGGCACGGCGTGGCCGCAGGCTGGGGCTTGGTGACGTGCGGCTTCGCGGGTTTCATTTTGGTGCCGGCCAGCAGCAGCGCAGGCCAGCATACGATGATCAGAACCGGAATCAGCTTTCGCATCTCGTCCCCCCGCGGTCCCGGAGCGGGGGACCGCTCTTTCCGTTGGCGGCGTCGCGGCGGTGCGTCTCGGTGTCACCGGTGATCTCCGCTACAGCGACAGTGTTGCGGTTGCGTTTATTCCAACCCGGCCGCCCGGCGGGGTCGGAGGCGGGACGGAAGGGGGCTGGTCGGGGCCGCGGTGGAGGGGGCGCTATCCGGCGGGCGGCTCGCCCTGCATGTGGACGCCGCGGGCCTCGGCGCCGAAGCCGACCAGGAGCGCGATCACGACCGCGGCGGTCCCGGCCACCGACGCGAGCGCCCAGCTGAAGTTCCCGTGCATGCGCGCGCCGACCGCGGCCTGCACCGTGGCGTTGGACGAGGCGAGGAAGTTGCCGAGCTGGTACACGAAGCCCGGGAAGGTGGCGCGCAGCTGCGGCGGCGACAGCTCGTTGAGGTGCGCGGGGACGACGCCCCAGGCGCCCTGAACGCACATCTGCATCAGGAGCGCGCCGGTGGCCAGCGCCGCCGGGGTGGCCGAGAACGCCCACAGTGGGATGAGAGGCAACGCCAGCAGGCAGGCGAGGACGATCGCGGCGCGGCGGCCGATCCGCTGCGAGAGCGCGCCGAACGCGATGCCACCGGCGATCGCGCCGGCGCTGGCGACGAGCGCGATCGCCGTGATCGTGGCGTGCGAAAAGCGATGCTGGACGCCGAGGAACGCGCTCGGGTAGAGGTCCTGCGTCCCGTGGCTGAAGAAGTTGAACGCGGTCATCATCACGACGGCCCAGATCAGCAGCCCGAGGTGGTCGCGCAGCACGAGGCCGAGGCCGGGGCGTGGGACCGCGCGGCGGGCGAGCCAGTCCGGGCTTTCCGGGACCGAGCGCCGGATGTAGAGCACGAGCAGGGCGGACAGCCCCCCGATCATGAACATCCCGCGCCAGCCGACGAGCGGGTAGAACACGCCGAACGCGGCCGTGGCGAGGAAGAAGCCGGCTGGATAGCCGGCCTGCAGCAGGCCGGAGACCCAGCCGCGCCAGCGCCGCGGCACGGTTTCCATGGCGAGCGACGCGCCGATCCCCCACTCCCCGCCCATCGCGATGCCGAACAGCGCGCGCAGGATCATGAAGGTGAGCAGGTTCGGCGCCAGGCCGGAGAGGAACTCAAGCGCGCCGAAGCAGACTACGTCGATGATCAAAACCGGGCGGCGCCCGTAGCGGTCGGCGAGGCGCCCGAACAGGAACGCCCCGACCGGCCGCATCGCGAGCGTGAGCGTGATCGCCAGCGTGAGCGTCGTGAGCGTGGTGGCGAAGCTCCTGGCGACGTCGGCGAGGACGAAGATCAGGATGAAGAAGTCGAACGCGTCGAGCGTCCAGCCGAGGAAGGCGGCGACCACGACGTGACGGGCGGACACCGTCTCTGGCATTGGACGGGCATTATCGCCCACGCGGGCGCCGTTGCGAGCGCGCCCGGCCACCGGTGCCCAGGCGAGCGAGGGAGATCCTGGCCGCTACTCCCCGGCCGCCATCTTTCTTGCGAACTCCTCGCCCGCCCGCTGCGTCTCCTCCTTGGTCAGTTCCTTGACGCGGGTGGCGATCGTCCACTCGTAGCCGAACGGGTCGACGACGGCGCCGCAGCGGTCGCCCCAAAACATGTCCTCGAGCGGCATCTTCACCTTGGCGCCGGCGTCCACGGCTCGCCTGAACGCGGCGTCGCAGTCGCCGACATAGAGCCACAGGCGCGCGGGTGACGGGCGCCCCGGGCCCGGGGCCGGCCCGGTCATCCCCTCGAACTCGTCGCTCATGAAGACGACGGAATCGCCGATCCTCAGCGCGGCGTGCCAGACCGACTTCCCGTCCGGCGCCATGTAGCGGTCGACCTCCTCGGCGCCGAGCGCCCGCTTGTAGAACTCGATCGCCTTGACGCACCCGGCGATCGTCATGGTCGGCGTGACCGTGTGCATTCCAGCTGGAACCGGGCTGACATCCTGTTTCGTCGGCATCGGAACCCCCTCGGCCTGGCGCTCCCGCGAGACTCGTTCGCTGTAAGCCGGAGGGCGGCACCGCGCATTCCCGCGCCGTTCCGTCGGACCCCAGCCGTGGCCCCGGACGGCCGATGGGTCGTCGGAATAGGAGGGTGTGAGGTCGCGTTGTAAGCGCCAAGGAAATCAAGGGCCAGCGGGGAAAGTGGGTGAACCGTCGGTTTCGGTGCAACCCCGAGGTTCGCGCCACGGATCCACGACATCGGCGCCCTTGGAAAGGAGAGGGCATGCGAAACCGGAGCGTTCTCCAGTTGGTAGCGGTTCTCGCCACTTCGGCGGGAGTGCTGGGTGGAAGCGTCGCTGCGCAGGCGTATCAGCCGTACGGAGGGGGCTTGACGGTCCAGAGTGAACAGTGGCCGTCGGGCACGTTTCAAACCGTGTACGACAACGCAAACGTCATCAAGTGGAACATCGACAAGGCCTGGGCCGGACAGACAGACCCGATCTGCAACATGGTCAGGAAGTACGCGATGACGCCCGGGCTCCTGCCGAACGGTATCTCCGTTCTCAGCGTGACCTGCAACTTCGCGCCGAGCGGATCACTGTTCATCGATCCCTCCAGCCTCGGGCAGCAAGAGGCGGGTTTGCGCTACGTCGTGCCCGGCAACTCGATCGTCCTCACCACCTCGAAGCCGGCGCCCGACGCCGGCACCGTGGCCGCCGGCATCGTCACCGGTGGGGCCACCACCGTGGCCGAGGCCGCCGCGGACAACCCCGAGTTCTCGATCGACTTCGACATCGTGGCCAACGTCACGGTTTCGGTGCAGAACATGAGCCTGACCGTCCCGTCCGCGGTCGCGTCGCTGGACAACGTGCATTTCAATTCGCGGAACTTCCTTGCGGCCGTGGGCCTCATGCTGCAACCGTCGATCCGTTCCGAGGTCGAGGGCGATGTCAAGAAGCAACAGGTGGACCTGAGGAATCAGGTTTCCAATAGCCTGGCCCTTGTCAGCGCGGCGTTCGCTCCGGCGAAGGATGCCGGGTACACGCGCATCAACGCATCGTTCGGGAGCGACCACCTCCTGCTCCGGCTCGTTGGGAAGACGTACCAGGTGGCGACCACGGGGCCGGGTCGCATCAGCGGCGGTATCTACTTCGTGGCGCCCGGCGGGGCGGCACCCGCGAGTCTGTGCGCCGCGCTATCCCTGCGCGCTGTCACGCCCAGCAGTTTCAACGATGTCAGCCAGTTCAACGTGACCAGCACGGCGCAAGTCGGACAGACCGGACCGATCACGGGAGGTCCGGTCCCGGGGCAGCGCTACGCGTGCTACTACAGCGTCGCCTCGGTCCCCGTCGGGGTGCCGGTGACGATCGAGGTGCGCGTGCCGGCGACCGGCGCCGGCTTGGGGGCAGTTTCCCCGGTGGGCTGGAACGGGACCGTGACGCTGCCTGGTTTCGGTTCGGCCGCGAACGCGAGGTTCAAAGGGGCGGTCTCTTACCCGCTCACCCGGCCGCAGCCGCCGCTCAGGGCCGGCGCAACGCCGGCGCGGTTCGGCAACGCGCCGCCTCCGGTCACGCTCGGGAACCGCACGGCCATGCAGCGGCCGATGAACCAGATCATCTTTGGGATCCCTCAACCCTCGGTCGCGGGAGATATCGCGAACAACATGAACTTCACCTTGAGCTGGCAGGCTTTGCCGCGGTAGACGACGGCTCGCTGAGCCGCAACGGCAGTGGAGCGGGGGCCGGCCGCGTCGCGACGCGCGCCGGTCACTCGTGTTCAGTGCGGCCCTGGAAGCCCCGCGCGAAGCGGTGAGGCGGCGAGGCGCGGCGCGGGCGCTCGACCGCGGCCCGCAGCCGCTCGAGCGTGGCGTCCCACCGCTCCGAGACGGTGTGGAGGTACCGCCGGGCCAACTCCAGGCGGCCCGGTTCCAGCTTCCACACGCTCTCGCGGCCGCGCCGGCGCCCGCGGACCAGGCCCGCCACGGCGAGCACACGAAGGTGCTTGGCGATCGCCTGGCGCGTCACCGCCGAGCCCTCGGTCAGGCGGGTGATCGAGGCCGGGCCGCCGCGCGAGAGGCGCGCGACCAACCCGAGCCGGGTCGGGTCGCCGAGCGCCGCGAACACGCGCGCCGAGGCGCCGGCCTCGCCGCGCGCCGGCGCCGGGCTAGGCCGTGCCGGCGACATGGGACCCGATGTTGGTCATCTGCCCCGTCCACCCGCGGTCGTTCATGCGCAACGCCTCGGCGCGCCGGTGCAGCGGGATGCGGTCGAACCC
>JAJXUY010000202.1 GCA_021782525.1 Acidobacteriota bacterium
CGGCGTTCCTCTACCTGGCGAGCGACGCGGCCGCCTACGTCACCGGCGCCTGCCTGACCGTCGACGGCGGCATGCTGGCCTGAGCAGGAAGGAGTCGAGCGATGGACTTCGCCCCGAGCGATCGAGTCGTCGAGTTGCGCCGGCTGGCGAGCGAGTTCTGCGCCCGCGAGGTGGAGCCGCAGGAGCGGTTGCTGGCGGCACAGGGTTGGGCCGGCCTCGACGAACGCATGGCAGCGGTCCGCGAGCGTGCCAAGGCGACCGGGCTGTTCGCCCCCCACATGGCGGCCGAGCACGGCGGGGCCGGGCTGACCCTGCTCGAGCAGGCGCAGCTCTCGGAGGTGCTCGGCATGCACCCGCTCGGGCACTACGCGTTCAACTTCGCCGCGCCCGACGTGGGCAACATGGAGCTGCTGCACGCCTACGGGACGCCCGCGCAGAAGGAGCGGTGGCTCGCGCCTCTGGTCCGCGGCGAGATCCGCAGCACGTTCTTGATGACCGAGCCGGAGCACGCCGGATCCAACCCGGTGTGGATGAGTACGACGGCCGAGCGCCGCGGCGACGAGTGGGTGCTGCGCGGGCACAAGTGGTTCGCGACGGCCGCCGATGGCGCGACGCTCGCCGTCGTCATGGCCGTGACCGACCCGGCCGACCCCAACCCGTATCGCCGCGCCAGCATGTTCCTCGTCCCTGCCGACAGCGAGGGCTACGAGCTCGTTCGCAACGTGCCGGTGATGGGGCACGCGGGGCGGGGCTGGCTCAGCCACGGCGAGCTGATGCTGCACGGCGTGCGCGTGCCCGCGGACGCCGTGCTCGGCCCGCTGGGAGGCGGCTTCAAGCTGGCGCAGTCGCGCCTCGGACCGGGAAGGATCCACCACGTCAGCCGCTGGATCGGCGTCTGCCGGCGGGCGCTCGACCTGATGTGCCGTCACGCCGCCGGGCGCGAGCTCGCGCCGGGTAAGCCGCTGGCGGCCCAGCAGACGGTGCAGGAGTGGATCGCGGAGTCGCTGGCCGAGATCGAGGGCGCGCGGCTGATGGTGCTGCAGGCCGCGTGGAATATCGAGCAGGGGGGCGAGTTCCGCGCCGACGTCTCGCTCGTCAAGTTCCACGTGGCCGGGGTGCTGCAGCGCGTCCTCGATCGGGCGATCCAGGTGCACGGCGCCCTCGGCATGACCGACGACACGCCGCTCGCGTTCTGGTACCGGCACGAGCGGGCGGCGCGGATCTACGACGGGCCCGACGAGGTACACAAGCGCGTCGTCGCGCGTCAGGTGCTCAAGGCGTACGGCGTCGACCTGCGCGCTGCCGGCGACTGGGGGTCGGCGCCGCCACGCTGAGACAGCCGCACGCATGGTATCGTCCGCGAATGCATGGGACCCGGGCCGGCGCCGCGTTCCTGGCTGCGGTCATCTCGTGCGCCCTCGGCGTCGCGTCCGTGGTCGGTCCCGACCGTCGTCTTCCACGAGCGCCGTGGTGGAGGGACGTTATTGCGCCGCTGCTGGCGGCGCCGCTCCCCCGTGGCGTCAGCGTCGGGCTGATCGGCCAGTCCGGCTCCGAACCCAGCTTCTCCAGGTTTCTCCTTCTCGAGGCCGCCTGGCGCCGCCCGGACGTCTCGTGGGCACCGCTGCCGGGCTTTCCGCCCGGCTCCCGTTGGGGAACGGTCGTCACGACCGACGATCGCCCCGTGCCGCCGGGCTGGCGCACGATCTGGAGGTCCGGAGGGCTCCGGGTGGTGCAGCGGACAACACCATGAACGCGTGGCTGCCGGTGCTGCTCTCGTTGCTAGGAGGATGGGGCATCACGCGCTGGCACCGCCGCCTTGGTGGCGCTCCAGACACGCTTTCCGGAGCGGTGCTGTGGGGCGTGGTGCTCACGGGAGCGACCCTCGCCCTCCTCGACCTCTGCCACGTACGCTGGACCGCGACCGTGCTCGTGATCCCGGTGGTGGCGGCGGCCGCGGCCGGCGCGTTGGCCGGCCCGCTGGAGTGGCCGCACCCCCGCCCCGGGTGGAGTTGGGGCGCCATCGCCGCCGCGGCGACGGCCGTTCGCGCGCTGGCCGTTGCGTCCGTGCCCGCGTTCGGCTGGGACTTCCGTTACTCGTGGGGGTTGAAGGCCAAGGTGTTCGCGCTGGCGGGGGGCCACGACTTCGCCTGGCTCGCGCGTCCCCCGGACTGGCTCGTCCACCCGGACTACCCCCCGCTCTGGCCGGACCTCATCGCATCAGGGATCGTCTTCGGAGGAAGTGCGGCCGCCGCAGCCGTCGCCTGGCACGCCGTGCTCGTGGTCGGGATCGCGGCGGCGTGCTGGGAGTGCTCGCGGCCGGCGCCGGGGCCGGTCCGTGCGCTGGCGGCCATCGCGGGGGCGTGGATCCCGGTCGTGTTCACGCCCGCGGTCGCCTACTCGGGATACGCCGAACCGCTGATCGCCTTCGGGATCAGCGCGGGGATGGCGGCGCTGCTCCAGGCGGCCAGCCGGAGACCGGGGGCGTGGCTAACGGCAGCGGCCGCGGGCTCCATCCTGGCGATGACGAAATACGAGGGCGTGGCGCTCGCCGTCGCCCTCGTGATCGCGGCCTGGTTGACCGCCTCCCGGCGCGTCGCGCTGGCGATCGCCGTTGCGACGTTTACGCCGGTCGCTGCGTGGAGAGCGGCCACAACGCTGCACGGCATCCGGGGGTACATGGCGACCCTGTCGCCTGAGTGGGTCGGCCACCGTCTCCTCGGGTTCCCGCGTGCGCTCTGGACCGTCGTGACGCCGACTCACGTCGCCCTGCTCGCCGCCTGGGCCGCCGCACTCCTGGCGCTTCGCGGTCGCGATGCGACTCCGATCCGGATCCTCGTGGCGGTGTGGGCGTGCGCCCTCCTGGCGGCGTACGTCACCTCGCCGCTCCCGCTCGACCACATGCTCCGGTTCTCGCTCGACAGGGAGCTCGCGGTCGCCTTGCCGATCACGATCGCCGCAGGGCTGCGAAGCACGTGTGTGGACCGGCTCGCCGCCCACACCTTTTGAACTCCTCGCATCCGGCTTCGCCGGCAAGGCTCCGGGCTCCCGCCGCCGGTGGCCGCGCCAAGGACGGCCGCCGGTCGTTGGTCCGACCGGCGGCCGTTGGTATTGTTCGCTACTTGCTCTGGGCGGGTTGCGCCGCCTTGCCGAGCAGCTCGCCGATTAGGAACGGCGCGTCGTACAGCTGGCGCAGCGCCGCGGTCATCGCCGCCGTGTCGACGGCGACGGCGCGGTTTGCGGTGCCGTCGTACACGTACCGCCCGACCAGGCTCTCGATGTTGCCGTCGAAGATGAGGCCGACGATCTCGCCGGCCCGGTCGATCACCGGCGATCCCGAGTTGCCGCCGATGATGTCGCAGTCGGCGACGAAGTCGAGCGGCGTCGTCAGGTCGAGCCGGTCGCGGCGCTCGGCGTCGCGCGCCGGCAGGTCGAACGGCGGTTTGAGGTCGAACGAGGCGGCGCGGTCAAACAGCCCGTAGAACGTCGTCTTCGGCGGCGCCTCGGTGCCGTTCATCGGGTAGCCCTTCACCGTGCCGTAGGTCAGGCGCAGCGTGAAGGTGGCGTCGGGGTAGGCCGAGGTGCCGTAGACGGCGAAGCGTGCCTTGCCGATCTTCTCGCCGGCGGCCGTCTCCACCGAGTCGACGTCGTCGTCGAACCACTTTCGCATCTCGCGCAGCGTCGGGTCGAGCGTGCGCGCCCAGACGATCAGCGGGTCGGTCGAGGCCGCCACCGCCGCCTCGCCGCCGTCGAGGAGCCGCTGGCGCACCGCGGGGTCCGCGAGTTTGGTTCCCGCGATCAGCTCCTTCGCGACCTCGTTCGGGGTCTTGCCGCCGAGCGCGGCCTTGACGAACGGGTCGTCGGGCCCGAGCTGGTCGAGCGACTCCTGCAGCGAGTGGGCGAGCATCGCCGTCTCGAAGCCGGGGTAGACCGGCGCAGGGGAGAGGAGGCGGAAGCGGAGCGATGAGAGCCCCGCGTCGTGGAACTCGCGCAGCCTTTCGCCGTCGGGTTTCTTCGTCTCTGCGGCGTAGCGCACGATCGTGAGCGCGAGGTTGGGAAGGCGGACGAACCCCAGCCGCCGGTACGTGTACGGCTTGAACCGCGCGGCCAGCGTCTTCTGGGCGGCCGCGAGTTCGTCCCAGGCGCCGCCGTACGCTTTCTGCCACTCGGGGTTGGCCGCCACCAGCTTGCGGAACCCCTGCTCCTCCTGCGCCTTCTTCGCCATCAGCTGCGCGTCCTTGAGGCCCTGGTACTCCCCGGTCAGCGCCTTGAGGCTGTTCTCGATCCCGAAGATTAGGTTGGCGGCCTCACGCGCCTGCTCCTTGCCGCGCGCCGCATACTGCCTGGCGGCGCCGACCATGCCCCGGAGCATCGCGAGCCTGGCCGGGAACGAGTAGTCGCGCTGGAACTCGAGCTGCGCCAGCGTCTCCAACCGGGCGGTGGAGCCCGGGTTGCCGGAGACGAAGACGAGGTCGCCGG
>JAJXUY010000203.1 GCA_021782525.1 Acidobacteriota bacterium
GGGCGTCGCCTTCGCGGTGTGGGCGCCCAACGCCGAGGCCGTCTCGGTCTGCGGCGACTTCAACGGCTGGTCACCCGACAGCCACGCACTGGCGCCGCGCGGCGGCTCGGGGATCTGGGAGGGGTTCGTCCCCGGGCTCGAGCGTGGGGCGCTGTACAAGTACCACGTGCGCTCGCGCCAGCACGGCTACCGCGTCGACAAGGCCGACCCGTTCGCCGTGCGGCAGGAGACACCGCCGCGGACCGGCTCGGTCGTCTGGGATCTGGCGTACGAGTGGGGCGACGCGGAGTGGATGCAGCGCCGCGCCGCCACGAACCGCCGCGACGCGCCGATTGCGATCTACGAGGTCCACCTCGGCTCGTGGATGCGCTCGCCGGACGACCCCGGGCGCCTCCTCACCTACCGCGAACTCGCGCCTCGGCTCGCCGAGTACGTGAGCCGGATGGGCTTCACCCACGTCGAGTTCATGCCGGTGATGGAGCACCCGTTCTACGGCTCGTGGGGGTACCAGGTCACCGGCTTCTTCGCGCCCACCAGCCGCTACGGAACGCCGCAAGACTTCATGTTCCTCGTCGACACCCTGCACCGCGCCGGCGTCGCGGTGATCCTCGACTGGGTGCCGTCGCACTTCCCCTCCGACGAGCACGGGCTCGCGTACTTCGACGGCACGCACCTGTACGAGCACGCCGACCCGCGCCAGGGGTATCACCCGGACTGGGGGAGCTACATCTTCAACTACGGCCGCAACGAGGTGCGCAGCTTCCTCGCCTCGAACGCGCTGTACTGGCTGTCGGCGTACCACGCCGACGGGTTGCGCGTCGACGCGGTGGCGTCGATGCTCTACCTCGACTACTCCCGCGCCGAGGGGGAGTGGGTCCCCAACCGTTTCGGCGGCCGCGAGAACCTCGAGGCGATCGAGTTCCTGCGCCGCACCAACGAGGAGATCTACCGCCGCCACCCGGACGTCCAGACCACGGCGGAGGAGTCGACCGCGTGGCCGATGGTATCGCGACCGACCTACGTCGGCGGCCTCGGCTTCGGCTACAAGTGGGACATGGGGTGGATGCACGACACCCTCGAGTACGTGCGCCGCGACCCGGTGCACCGCAAGTACCACCACGACCAGCTCACGTTTCGGCAGCTGTACGCGTTCCACGAGAACTTCGTCCTGCCGCTGTCGCACGACGAGGTGGTGCACGGCAAGGGGTCGCTGCTCGACAAGATGCCGGGCGACGCCTGGCAGCGCTTCGCCAACCTGCGCCTGCTGCTGGCGTACATGTGGGCGCAGCCGGGGAAGAAACTGCTGTTCATGGGCGGCGAGTTCGGGCAATGGCGCGAGTGGCGCCACGACGAGAGCCTCGACTGGCACCTGCTCGCGGAAGCGCCGCACGAGGGGGTGCGCCGCCTGGTGGCGGACCTCAACGCCGCTTACCGCCGCGAGCCCGCCCTGCACCGGCGCGACTGCGAGCCCTCGGGCTTCGAGTGGGTGGACTGCGCCGACTGGCAGGGGAGCGTGGTCTCGTTCCTGCGCAAGGGGCTGGACGGCGAGCGGCTCCTCGTGGCGTGCAACTTCACCCCGGTCCCGCGGCTCGCCTACCGGATCGGCGTCCCCGCCGGCGGCGTCTGGAGCGAGGTCCTCAACAGCGACGCCGCCGAGTACGGCGGCGGCGGCATGGGAAACCTCGGCGCGGTCCAGGCCGAGAGCGTCCGCGCGCACGGCCGCGAGTTCTCGCTCTCGCTGCTGCTGCCGCCGCTTGCCGCGCTGTTCCTCAAACCCGGGTGAGCCGAGCGCGGCGGTTTGCGCCGGCGTCGTGAACGAGTCAAGATGGAGTCTCAGTGCAGGCACGGTGGAGGTGCGTATGAACTACGTCGACGAGATCGGGACGGCCGCCGGGGAGGTCTGGGGGTTCCTGGTGACGCACGGGGCGGTCAGCCTCTCGGCGTTGGAGAAGGGTGTGGACGCGCCGCGCACCGTCGTGGCGATGGCGGTCGGCTGGCTGGCGCGCGAGGGGAAGGTCGCGATCGAGAGACACGAGCGCGCGTTGCGGATCAGGCTGACCTGAGGCGCGGATCGCACCGCCGGCCCGCCCGCTGGGGCTTGCGCGTGGCTGCTATCCTCTCGGGGCGGCGCCTTCCAGCGCCGTCCGACCCGGAGGAGAGATGAGACGAGGCGCCGCCGTCGCCGTGCTGACCGTGCTGGCCGTGCTGGGGATCGCGCCCGGGCGGTCGGAAGGCTGCACCAACCTGATCATCACGAAGGGGGCGTCGGCCGACGGCTCGACGTTCATCGCCTACGCCGCGGACTCGCACGAACTCTACGGCGAGCTCTACCTGCAGCCGGGCGGGGTGTTCCCGGCGGGAGCGATGCGGGACGTGACCGACTGGGACTCGGGGAAGTTCCTCGGCCGCATCCCGCAGGCGCCGCGGACGTACTGGCGCGTGGGGAACATCAACGAGCACCAGGTTGCGATCGGCGAGACGACGTTCGGCGGCCGCGAGGAGCTCGCCAAACCCGAGAAGGGCGCGCTCGTCGACTACGGCTCGCTGATGTACATCGCGCTTGAGCGGGCGCGAACCGCGCGCGAGGCGATCCAGGTGATGACCTCCCTCGCCAACGAATACGGTTACGCCTCTGAAGGGGAATCGTTCTCGGTCGCCGACCCGAACGAGGCGTGGATCCTGGAGATGATCGGCAAGGGCGAGAACGCCAAGGGCGTGCTCTGGGTCGCGCGGCGCATCCCCGACGGGACCATCTCCGGCCACGCCAACCAGTCGCGCATCCATACCTTCCCCCTGCACGACCCGGCCAATTGCCTGTACGCCCCCGACGTGATCTCGTTTGCGCGCGCGAAGGGCTGGTTCTCCGGTAAGGACGAGGAGTTCTCGTTCGCCGACACCTACGCGCCGGCCGACTTCGGCTCGCGGCGCTTCTGCGAGGCGCGGGTGTGGAGCCTGTTCCGCCGCGCCGCGCCGTCGGCCAACCTCGCGTTCGACGCGGCCAAGGGCGTGCCGGCGCCGCTGCCGCTGTGGATCAAGCCCGACAAGAAGCTCACCCTCGCCGACGCCATGGCGCTGATGCGCGACCACTTCGAGGGGACCCCCCTCGACATGACCAAGGACGTCGGCGCCGGACCGTTCGCCTGCCCGTACCGGTGGCGGCCGATGGAGTGGAAGGTGGACGGGAAGACGTACCTGCACGAGCGGGCCATCTCGACGCAACAGACTGGCTTCTCATTTGTCGCGCAGATGCGCTCGTGGCTGCCCGACCCGGTCGGCGGCGTGCTCTGGTTCGGCGTCGACGACACCTACTCGACGGTGTGGACGCCGATGTACTGCGGCATCCGCGAGGTGCCGAGGCCGTTCGCCGTCGGTGTCGCCGACCTCAACCACTTCTCGTGGGACTCGATGTTCTGGGTGTTCAACTGGGTCGCGAACTACGCCTACTCGCGCTACTCGGACATGATCGTGGACATCCAGCAGGTGCAGCGCGAGCTCGAGGGCCGGTTCATCGCCGAGCAGCCCGAGATCGATGCGGCCGCGCTCGCGCTCTACAGGCAGGCGCCGGCGCTCGCCCGCGACTACCTCACCCGCTACTCGGTCGCACAGGGCGAGATGGTGCATGCACGCTGGAAGAAACTCGGCGAGGACCTGCTCGTCAAGTACATGGACGGCAACGTCAAGGACAGCCAGGGGCACGTGACCCACCCGCCGTACCCGGAGAGCTGGTACCGCAGGATCGTGCAGGATCACGGGTCGGTCATCCAGGAGCCGCCCGCCCCCACGCCCACGCACTAACGAGCGCCGCCGATAGCGGACCGCAATTCGTGCGGGGGGGCCCGCGGCCGCTCCACCACCCACCCGGCCGCTCTCGCCCCCCCCGAGCCCCCGCCAACTGGCGGCGGCGCGGCTACACGCCGTGCCCCTTCGGAATGCCGCCGGGATGCAGAAGAGCTGAGGAGCAGAGGAGCGGGGGGTTGTCTCGTCTTTGCTCCTGGGCACCTCAGCGCCTCAGCCCCTCTGCTCCTCTGCTTTCACATCTTTGGCGCCCAGGTCGTGTCGTTCTCTGACCACGGACCACGGGCCACGGACCACAAACCACGGGCCACGGACCACTGTCTCTCAGGGTCGGCGCTCGGCCTCGCCGGTCATCGGCACGAAGCGGACGGGGATCACGTCGCGCTCCGGGAAGTCGTCCTGGCCGCGGCGGGTGATGACCTTGAGCTGCTGGTAGAACGCGCCCACCGGGATCACCATGCGGCCGCCAAGCTTGAGCTGGTCGAGCAGCGGCTGCGGGATGCGCTCGGGGGCGGCGGTGACGATGATGCCGGCGAACGGCGCCGCCTCCGGCCAGCCTGCGTAGCCGTCACCGGTGCGCACGTGCACGTTCTTGACGCCGAGCGACTGCAGGCGTTGCTCGGCCTCGCGCGCGAGCGTGTCGCGGATCTCGATCGTGTAGACCTGACAC
>JAJXUY010000204.1 GCA_021782525.1 Acidobacteriota bacterium
GTTCGCGTTCCCGACCGCCGAGGAGGGCGCCGCGCGCTTCGCCGGCGCCTCGGCCGGGCCAATCTACACCCGCCTCGGCAACCCTACCGTCGCGGCGCTGGAGGAGTGCGTCGCCCACCTCGAAGGCGGCTGCGGCGCGGTCGGGACCGCGACCGGGATGGCCGCGGTGAGCGTGGCGTTCCTCGCCCTGCTGCGCAGCGGCGACCACGTCGTCGGCACCCACCCGCTCTACGGCCCGTCGCGCGGCCTGCTGGAGAGGTACTTCACGCGCCTCGGCGTCGCCTCGACGTTCGTGCCGGCCGCCGACCCCGCGGCGCTCGCCGCCGCGATCCGGCCGGAGACGAAGATGGTGTTCGTCGAGACCCCGGCGAACCCGACGCTCGACCTCGTGGACGTGCAGGCCGCCGCCAAGGTAGCGCACGCGGCCGGCGCCCTGCTGGTCGTGGACAACACGTTCGCCGGGCCGCACCTGCAGCGCCCGATCGAGCTCGGGGCCGACGTCGTGCTGCACTCGATGACGAAGTCGCTCAACGGGCACGCCGACGTGGTGGCGGGGATCGTGGTGGCGCGCGAGCCGAAGGTGCTGGCGGCGCTGGCCGACGTGGCGCGCTCGTTCGGCTTCACGATGGACCCGCACCAGGCGTGGCTGGTGCTGCGCGGGATCCGCACGCTCGGGATGCGGGTGGAGCGCGCGCAGGCCAACGCCCAGGCGATCGCGGCGTGGCTCGAAGGGCACGAGGCCGTCGAGTGGGTGCGCTACCCCGGCTTGCCGTCGCACCCGCAGTTCGAGCTCGCGAAGCGGCAGATGGACGGCCCCGGGGCAGTGCTCGCGTTCGAGCTGCGCGGCGGCGTCGATGCCGGGCGGCGGCTGATGAACGCGGTCAGGCTCATCACGCTGGCGGTGTCACTCGGCGGCGTGGAGTCGCTGATCGAGCACCCGGCCTCGATGACGCACTCGAAGGTGGCGGCCGAGGAGCAGCTCCGGCAGGGGATCACACCCGGTCTGGTCCGCCTCGCCGTCGGCTGCGAGGACCTCGAGGACGTGCGCGCGGACCTCGAACAGGCGCTCGCCACGGTCGCCTCCGAGGCGCCGGCGCTCGCCCGCTAGAGGATTGCGGCCTCACGCCGCCGTGCGTGACCGTTGCCATCCTGAGGCCCGCAGGGCCGCAGGTCCCACCCTACGGCGAGAGCACTCGGGATCTCTTGTGGCCGTTGGGAGATCGTTTGCACGTTGCACCCCCGCAGGATGACACGGTGTGGGCGGGCCGGACGAGCCCCTGCTTGTGTTGAGGTTTCACAAATTCGGTGGTACAAATCGCGTATCGATCACTCCTCGTGAGGCCCCCTTGGGCCGCACCTTCGCAGCAACGCCGGTGCAACGATCCGGAAAGGGGAGGAGCCGATGGAGCCGAACGTCTCGGCCGGGATCCAGCGGTACGTGGCCAGGGCCAACGAGCTGACGGCCCGTCGCCTGGCGTTTCGCGCCCAGGTCCGCGCCCTCAGGTTCGACACGATCGCGGTGCACGGCACCTATGGCGTCGAGGAGGCGTTCGCCGCCGGCCAGGGCGGCATCGTCGAGCCGATCTTCCCGTCGACCTCGCAGGCGTACCGCGACAGCGACGAGATGGAGGCCGGGCTCGGCTACCTGATCCCGACCTGGTGCTACTCCCGCATCCACAACCCGACGGTGTTCTACCTCGAGGAGACGCTCGCGCTGCTCGAGTCGTACGGCTGCGCGGACGACGCGTCATGCCTGTGCACCTCCTCCGGGATGGCCGCGATCAAGCAGGCGATCGAGCCGCTGCTGGCCCTGTCCGGCGCGCCGGGCGAGGCGGTCAACTTCGTCTCGGCGGCGCAGGTGTACGGCGGCACGTTCCAGCTCTTCAACGTGCGGATGCGCGAGCGCGGCGCCGCGGTGCGCTGGGTGACCGAGCCGTGGGAGACCGGGGCGTGGCGCGACCTCGTCGACGAGGGCACCCGCTTCCTCTACGCCGAGATGCCGTCCAACCCGCAGCAGGCGTGCGTCGACCTGGCGGCGCTGGCCGAGCTCGCGCACGCGCACGGGGTCCCGCTCCTCGTGGACGCGACGATCGCGACGCCGGCGCTGATGCGGCCGCTGGCGCACGGCGCCGACGTCGTCGTGCACTCGCTCACCAAGACCGTGGGCGCCGGCGGCTTCGCCGTCGGCGGCGCGGTGGTCGCCCGCCACGGCCTCACCAGCCGTCACCTCGGCGAGGAGGCGAGGGCCGACTACGCGACCTGGCTCAAGCTGTGGCCGTTCCGCGACTCCGGTCCGTGCATGGCGCCGCACTCCGCGTTCTTCCTCCTCAACGAGCTGCGCACGTTGCGGATGAAGGTCGAGCACATGTCGGCGAGCACCGCGGCGGTGGCGGGCTTCCTCGCCGGCCACCCGAAGGTGGAGCGGGTGGACTACCTCGGCCTGCCGGACCACCCGCTGCACCGCCTGGCGGGGCGGTACATGACGCTGGTGGACGACGGGACGCCGACGTTCGGCCACCTGATGTCGTTCACGATCGCCGGCTCGGCGGCCGACGCGCGGAGGTTCTTCGACGCCCTGCAGCGCATCTACCGTGCCACCGACCTGGGGCGGATCAAGTCGGTGGCGACGATCCCGGCGATCTCGACCCACCACCAGCAGGGCGAGGAGGGGCGCCGCCTCGCGGGCATCCCGCCCACGATGGTGCGGTTGTGCGTCGGCGGTGAGCACCCGGACGACGTGATCGCCGACCTCGACCAGGCGATGGCGCGGATCTAGGGGATGCGGGCCGGGCCGCGGGGACGTGCGAACATGGGCGCGCGGCGGGAACGGCGGGAGGACGGCATGCGACTGGTCTTTCTCGGATTCGGGACGGTCGGTCAGGGGCTCGCGGAGCTGCTGCTCGCGGGGCGTGACGAGCTGGCCCGGCGGCACGGCCTGGAGTGGACGGTCACCGGGATCGCCGACACGCTCAAGGGCAACGCCTACGATCCGGCGGGAATCGACCTCGCGCGGGCGCTCGAGCTCGCCGGCCGGGGCGAGTCGCTGGCGGCGCTCGACCGCAGCGGCCACGGTTGGGACGCCCTCGGGCTGGCGCGGCACGCCGAGGCCGACGCGCTGCTCGAGGCGACCTACACCGACATCGCGACGGGTGAGCCGGCGACCTCCCACATCCGGGCGGCGCTCGGGCGCGGCGTCCACGTGGTGACGACCAACAAGGGGCCGCTCGCCCTCCACTATCGCGAGCTGGCGGCGCTCGCCGACGCGCACGGCGCCGAGTTCCTGTTCGAGGGGACGGTGATGAGCGGCACGCCGGTGCTCAACCTCGTCCGTGAGACCTTGGCCGGCGCCGGCATCCTCGAGATGCGGGGGATCCTCAACGGGACGACGAACTACATCCTGACCCGGATGGAGGACGGCCTCTCGTACGACGACGCCCTCGCCAAAGCCCAGACGCTCGGGTACGCCGAAGCGGTCCCGGACGCCGACGTGCTCGGCTGGGACGCGCTCGCCAAGGTGACGATCCTCGCCAACGTGGTGTTCGGCGCGGCGCTCGAGCCGTCCGACAGCCCGTGCGAGGGGATCACCAAGATCACGGCGGCCGACATCGCCCGCGCCAAGGCGGAGGGGAAGCGCTACAAGCTGATCGGGCGGGTGTGGCGCGACGGCGGCCGGGTGCGGGCCGAGGTGGCGCCGCGGCTGGTCGAACTCGGGCAGCCGCTGGCCGGGGTGATGGGCGCCACCAACGCGGTGGCGATACGCACCGACGCCCTCGGCGAGGTGACGGTCGTCGGCCCGGGGGCGGGGAGGGCGCAGACCGGCTTCGCGATGCTCGCCGACCTGCTGACGATCGCGCGGAGGCGCCGATGAAGATGCTGCTCGCAGGCTCGTGGGTGGATCGCGACAAGACGATCGAGGTCCGCGACCCGTTCGATGACAGCGTGGTGGACACGGTGCCGCGCGCGACCGCGGCCGACGTCGAGACGGCGCTCGCGGCCGCCCTGGGGGGGGTCGAGGTCGCGCGCCGGATGACGGTGTACGACCGCGCCCAGGTACTCCTCAAGACCGCCGCGATCGTGCAGGGCCGGCTCGAGGAGTTCGCGACCACGATCGCGCGTGAGGGCTCGAAGACGATCCGCGAGGCGCGCAAGGAGGCGCGGCGCTGCGTCAACACGCTCACGATCTCGGCCGAGGAGGCCAAGCGCATCTCCGGGGAGACGATCCCGTTCGACTCGTTCCCCGGCGGCGAGCAGCGCGTCGGCTACTACCAGCGGGTGCCGATCGGCGTGGTGCTCGCGATCACCCCGTTCAACGACCCGCTCAACCTGGTGGCGCACAAGCTGGGGCCCGCGATCGCGGGCGGCAACGCGGTGGTGCTCAAGCCGGCGACCGCGACGCCGCTGTCGGCGCTCAGGCTCACCGAGGCGTTCCTCGAGGCGGGCCTGCCGCCGCTCGTGCTGCAGACG
>JAJXUY010000205.1 GCA_021782525.1 Acidobacteriota bacterium
TCGACGTCGCGGGAGCCGCGCTCGCAGGCGACCTTGGCTCGCACCTCGCCTACTACGCGTACTGGCTGTTCGGGCCCGTGGAGTCAGTCACCGCGGAGTTCGGCCTGAACGTGCCGCGCGCGAACCGTCCCGACGGCACCGACTACCCGCGCGGCGAGGATTCCGCGATCATCCTGCTGCGGTTCGCCAACGGCGCGACGGGCAACCTCCACGTCTCGTCCGTGGCGCACGAGCCGTCGTCGTTCGGGCAGCTGCACGGCATCGAGCTGCACGGGTCGGGCGGCACGCTGCACCACGTCAACGACTGGAACCGGCTCCAGGCGGTGTCCGGTGCCCGCGCGGACGAGAACGCCGTCCACGACCTGCCGATCCCCGACCGGTGCTGGGGTGGCGCACCGCGCGACGACGTCCACGAGACGTACAAGCACGTCTTCCGCGAGCAGGAGACGCAGGCGCGCGCCTTCGTCTCCGCCGTCGCCGCGGGACAGCCGGTCAAGCCGGACCTGGCCGACGGGCTGCACATCCAGCGGATCGTGGACGCGGCGGTGCGCAGCGCGCGCGAGGGCCGACGGGTCACGCTCGCGGAGGTCGCCGCGGGGGAGGGCTGAGGCGCGTCGCCAAGGCCGTCGCCGGGAACCGGGTGCCCGCCCGGCTGCCCCGGAATCGGGCGCCTTGGGACGGTTCGGGTCTCGCGGAAGCAGCGTGGCCGGCCGAAACCCGGGCCGTCGGGTCTTCCGGCCACGGCCGCCCGCGGCGGGGGCTTCCCGGCGGCGGGGAATCGAACGGCGCCGTCCCGGGGGACGACGCCGGATCGAGCTGGCGGGACGGACGCGCCCGCGTGCGGCGGACGCGCCAGCCCCGAGCGGGTCTTCGGTCTAGGAGTTGCCGGGGAACACCAGCGAGAGCGGCCCCTGCTTGCCGGGCTCCGGCCAGCGCTCGGTGATCAGCTTCTGCTGGGTCCAGAAGCGGACGCCGTCCTCGCCGCGCATCGGCAGGTCGCCGAACGACGAGTCCTTGGCGCCCGAGAAGCTCATGAAGCCGGCCGGCACCGGGATCGGCAGGTTGATGCCGATCATCGGGACGTCCACCTCGAGCTTGAACCGCCGGGCCGCGCCGCCGTTCGTCGTGAAGATCGCCGTGCCGTTCGCGTACTTGTGGCCGTTGATGAGGGCCAGGCCCTCCTCGTAGGTCTTGGCGCGCACGATGCTGAACACCGGGCCAAAGATCTCCTCCTGGTAGATCTTCATGGCCGGGGTGACGTGGTCGAACAGGGTCACGCCCAGGAAGAAGCCGTCGGGGTTCGGGCCCACGAAGGTGCGGCCGTCCACCACCAGCTCCGCGCCCTCGGCCTCGCCGATGCCGATCCACTTGATGATGGACTCGCGGTGCTCGGTGGAGTAGATCGGGCCCATGTCGGCGCCCGGCTCCATGCCGTCCGCGATCTTGAGCTTGGCGATCCGCTCGAGGATCTTCGGGCGCAGCTGGTCGGCGGTGTCGCCCACCGCGATCATCATGGTCTGGGCCATGCACCGCTCGCCGGCCGAGCCGAAGCCCGACGCCACGGCCGCGTCGGCCACGTTGTCCAGGTCCGCGTCGGGCAGCACGAGCATCGCGTTCTTGGCCGAGGTGTACGACCCGACGCGCTTGCCGCGCTTGGTCCCCTCCTCGAACACGTAGCGGCCGACCGCGGTGGACCCGACGAACTGGATCGCCTTGACGTCCTTGTGCTCGACGAGCGCCTTGACGGCCTCCTTGCCGCCGTAGACCACGTTGAAGGTGCCCTTGGGGCCCCCGGCCTGCGTCCACAGCTCGGCCTGGAGCTGCGTGGCGCCCGGCGTGTGGGAGGACGGCTTGAGGATGACCGTGTTGCCGGCCATCAGCGCCATCGGGTAGATCCAGGTGGGGACCATGACCGGGAAGTTGAACGGCGTGATCGCCGCCGTCACTCCCAGCGGGACCCGCAGCGTTGAGGTGTCCACCTTGGTGGACACGTTGGGCGTGTTGAGGCCCGACAGGTGGACGGGCAGCCCGCACGCGAAGTCGATCGTCTCGATGCCGCGCAGGACCTCGGCCAGGGCGTCCGGGAACGTCTTGCCGTGGTCTCGGGTGATGAGACGGGCGAGATCCTCGCGGTGCTCGTACATCAGCGCGCGGAAGTTGAAGAAGATGTTGCTGCGCGCGATCAGCGGCATGTCGCGCCAGGCCGGGAAGGCGGCCTTGGCGGAGGCGACGGCGGCGTCCACCTCGGCCTGCCCGCCGCGCGGCACCCGCACGATGACCTTGCCGGTGGCCGGGTTGTAGACCGGGCCGGTGGCCTCGGGCGCGACCGCGACTTCCGTCGCGTCGATGTAGTGCGAGAGAACGGGAACCGCCGCCTCGTTCACGGTTTCAACGGCCATCAGTGCCTCCAAATTCGGGCGTCGGTGACTGCGTCGCGCTCATCAGCCGGCCTTCGCGTCCGGGTTGGGTAGAACAATATCCCTGACCACGCCGACGAGATCGTGGTAGGACGCGACGAACGAGCGCAGCGTGCGGGCCGCGGCGCCGAAGCCCACGAATTCGTGCGGCGCGAGGCCGTCGGGCTCGTAGGCGCGCCGGAAGTCCGGGATCCGCGCGGACAGGTCGTCGATCAGCGCCTGGTCCACCGGGACGCCGATGCGCTCGACCGGGTCGATGCCGGAGTTGTTGAACCGGACCTGCCACGCGTACGGCATCGTGAGCACGGCGTCCGCGCCCACGAGCTCGGTCCAGTGCAGGCGGTGGCGATAGGCCGCGGCGAGCATCCGCGTCCGGTAGCCGCGCTCCTGGTAGATGGCGTAGGCGCGCTTGAACGCGGCGATCCCCGCCCAGTTCGCGGCGTCGGGGTGGAGCACGATGGCATCCTTGTCCACCAGCACCCTCATCCAGTCGTCGAGCCGGCCGACCATGAGCGAGCAGACCGGGGTCATGTGGCTGGTGTCGCCGCCCGCGGCCTCGTACCGGCGGAGGCCGCGCTCCACCGCCTCGGCGGCGGCGATGCACTGCGCCACGGTGAACACGACGGTCACGTTGGCGCAGACGCCCCGGGCCGTGGCCTCCTCGGCCGCGACCAGACCCTCGGCCGTGGCCGGGAACTTGACCTGGATGTTCGGCGCCAGGGTGCTGAAGTGCACGGCCTGCTCGGCCATCCGGTCGGGCGTGCGGTAGTTGGCCGGGTTCGTCTGGAGCGAGAGGCGCCCCTTCTTGCCGCCATTGGCCTCGAACACCGGCTGGAGGATGGCCGCGCCCCGCTGGCCCATCTCCTCGATGATCTGCCAGGTGATCTCGACCTCGGACCAGGTGGGGTTGGCGGCCGCGACCTCGCGGACCCGCGGGACCCAGTGGTCCTTCTCCTTCTTCATGACCTCGCCGACGATCGTCGGGTTCGAGGTGGCGCCGGTCGCGCCGCGGGCCACGGCGTACTCGAGCTCGGCGACCGCGCAGGAATCGTTCCAGTAGTCGGTGGCCGTCGTCTCGACCATCTTCGCCAGCGGGGTGGCGATGCCGGTCTCGGTCATGCGGACGTGTCCTCCTGGGCCCGAGGCGCCGCCGGCGACCAGTTCATGAGCCAGGCGTGGTCCGGGTCGATCGTGAAGTGCCAGGCGCGGTTGGGGCCGGCCATGATGTTGAGGTAGTAGACGTCGTAGCCGGCCGGGGCGCCGAACGGGTGGTAGCCCTTGGGGACCAGGACGACGTCGCCGTCGGTGACCGCCATCGACTCGTCGAGCGAGCCGTCCTTGGTGTAGACCCGCTGGAAGCCGAAGCCCTGGGGCTTCGCGAACCGGTAGAAGTAGTACTCCTCGAGGTACGCCTCGACCGGCGGGTTCTCCGTGTCGTGCTTGTGGGGCGGGTAGCTGCTCCAGTTGCCGGCCGGCGTGAAGACCTCGAACGCGATCAGGCGCCCGGCCTCCATCTCGGTGTCCATGAGGTGATGGATCCGGCGGGCGGTGTTTCCCTCGCCACGCGCCTCGACCAGGATGTCCTCCGGGGCGAGGTAGCGCGTGATCGAAACGGGGCCCCCGGGCGCCGCCGCGATGACGAGGAGCGCCTCCGACTGCGCGGTGACGCTGACCGCGTCGCCGGGCGCGACGAGGATCACCGGCGCGGCGGGACCGTCGAACACGCTGGCGCGGGAGCCGACCCGGTCGAGGCGGAGGTCGCCGGCGGCAACCGAGGCGTGCCCCTCCAGGACGAGCACCAGGCGCTCCTGGTCGTCGGCGGCGCGCTCGACGACCTGGCCCGGCGCCAGGCGGTACACGGTGGAGGTGACCCAGGACCAGCCGGCGTTGGCGGGGTCCACGTGGCTGACCACGCCCCGGGAGTCCGGGCGGGCCGCGCGGCGGAGGAGATGCCGCGCGGCCCCCGGGGGGACATGGGAGAAGTCGGGAATGCCGGCCTCGGGAACAGGGGTCATCACATCATCCTCCGCGATCCGGCAATCGATTA